>CAZOTM010000147.1:0-5594 GCA_964582675.1 uncultured Clostridiaceae bacterium | reverse complement strand
AATTGAGGTTGTGACAAGTCGGTAGCTTTACGACACTTTGTTCCGGACTATACACTATGGCATCCATCTTTATCCCGGGCTGCCCGAAGGCACCATCGGACTATGCAAAGGACCGTGTTTTGCCAGGTCCGGGGAATTTGATATCAAAATTGAAGGCGTCAGTGCCCATGCCGGACTGCCGCACCAGGGCAGGGACGCTCTATTGGCCGGCGCAGCCTTGGCCTCGGAGCTTCAGTCCATCGGTGGGAGATTTCTCGATCCCCTGGAAGCCTATGTATTAAACATCGGAACCTTCAACTCAGGGGAAGCGCGAAATATTGTAGCTCACGCCGCCTCCCTGACGGGCACCATCAGAAGCTACAGCCAAGCCAGTCACGAAGTCATCAAGACTAAAATCAGGGAAATGGCATCAGGGGTCGGCTTATCCTACAGCGTTAAAACTGAAGTAATCATCAGGGATTCCTATCCTGAGGTCAATAATGACCCGGCCCTGGTGGATAAACTCATCAAGAGTTTTCAGCATACGCAGTATGAAATGGTCAAGCCATTGATGCTGTCAGAGGATTTCGCCTACTACCAAATAGAGATTCCGGGTGTCTTTATGCTCCTGGGCACGGGAAACGAAGCCAAGGGCTTCACTCATGCGCTCCACAGCGAAAAATTCGACTTTAATGAAGCGGTACTGGGGAAGGGGATTGAAGTCTATGTCAACCTTCTGAAAGCGGAAGGCATCCTATAAACCAACTGGGTTCTTGATTCAAACGGAAAATTTTAAAATGAAATCGAAAAAAATGCAAAATATAATACAAACACTTGGAGAATATTATGGGAATTAAAAAAAGAATCGGAACAGCATCACTCTTACTAACAACCGCCGTACTGATGAGTGCCTGTTCACTGGGAACGGGTGGAGACGTGGCGGGGGCAACTGCCGCATCGAATGCGCCTGTCAGCACCACTTCGCCTGCCGCTAAAACCACACCGATCATGACGACTGCACCGGCAGAGACAACAAAACCTGTTACTGTACCTGAAACAAAATCGGAGACAACATCGGAGACAACTCCGGAGACCACATCAGAGACAACTCCCGAGACAACCCCGGAGACTACTGCTGAGACGACTCCGGAAACTACGGAAGGCAGTGCGGTATATACCGCTGGGACCTACACAGCCATTGCTCAGGGCAAGAAAGGGGATATTGAGGTGGAAGTCACCTTTTCCGATGACGCCATCATCGCTGCCCAGGTCATCGATCATTCAGAGACTCCGAAATATGCCAGCGCTGCCATCAATGATATCCCGAATGATGTGGTTGAGTATCAGTCATTGGGCATCGATGTCGTATCAGGGGCAACCTATACCAGTGAAGGGATCCTGGAAGCCATCGAAGACTGCGTGGTCCAGGCCGGCGGGGATCCAGACTCACTTAGATAAATCAGGATAATCAGCCATCCGGGTTGAAAAGCTTGGAAACCCAAAAGAGAGTAGTGAAGCGGAGAATTTGGGAAACCATGCCCTTCAAAGGCGGTCACCCAGGACAGGAGTAAATCTCCCTGCTCCAATTTAGGATCGTTCCATCAGGCGCCGCCAAAAGAATTAAGCCCCACCTAATTTTTCAACCCAAGGGAGCGTATGATCCAAGTTCATTCATTCTCCCATCATGTAGCGATTGCATCATGGATCGTGGTTATGATGATTGGTAATCCGTGGTTTCTGAAGTCTCAGATAAGTATTCAGTATAATTTGCGAATTTGTCGGGTGAAAACGGTCATCAATTTTCCACCAACGTGTTATAATAAGACTATTAATACCTTTACAGAAGTAAAAAAATTGGTTGGTTTAGAAAGGTGGGAAAATATGAGTGAATTAAATGTAGTTGAAAAAGTAAAAGCAGTTGAGGATTATGTAGTTGCGGTTCGGAGATATTTTCATGAAAATCCAGAACTGAGCGGTCAGGAATTTAAGACCCAGGAAAAAATCATTCAGGAATTGAACGAGATGGGAATTCCTAATGTCAAGGCTGGAAGCGCTTCAGTGATCGGCA
Organism: uncultured Clostridiaceae bacterium; assembly: GCA_964582675.1. Taxonomy (GTDB): domain Bacteria; phylum Bacillota; class Clostridia; order Clostridiales; family Clostridiaceae; genus JG1575. The sequence goes on along the minus strand of CAZOTM010000147.1, from coordinate 3,547 downwards.
CTTTGGTGGGTGGTAAACCAGGCAAGACGGTGGCCTTAAGAGGCGACATCGATGCCCTTCCCATCATTGAGAATTCCGGTGAAGTGTTTACATCAAAAAACCCAGGGGTAATGCATGCCTGCGGTCATGATGCCCATGCTGCCATGCTTTTAGGAGCGGCCAAGGTTTTATCCAAAATGAAGGATGATATCCCCGGTGAGATTCGTTTCTTTTTCCAGGAAGGCGAAGAAACCTTCAGCGGCGCAAAGAAAATCATAGCCGCCGGGGGAATGGACGGAGTGGATGCTGTCTTTGGTATGCACGGTATGCCATCCATGAATGTAGGATCAGCCAACATTGAACCAGGCTACAGGATGGCCGGCTGTGATACGATTTACGTCAAATTTGAGGGCGTTTCCGGACATGGTTCAGTTCCTCACAAGGCCAAGGATACCATTACCCCGGCTTGTCAGTTCGTCAATAATCTGCAGGGAATCGTCACAAAAAACAATGATTCCCAGGATCCCCTGGTTTTATCCGTGGGTAAATTCGTTGGCGGTACGAAGGCCAACATCATTGCCAAATTCACTGAATTGGATATCACCATGCGGTACTTTACACCGGAATCCAGGAAAATCGCCCATGATGGAATTTACCGTCATGCCAAGGCCATTGGTGAAGCGTGGGAAGTCAAAGTCGATGTGACAATCGAAGAAAGTGCCCTGAGCCTTTACAATGATCCGGAGTTGACTGAGCTGGCTAATCAAGTCTTTGCCAAAATAGCTGGCGAGGGTAAGACGGTAAAAGCGCCGAAACTCATGGGATCTGAGGACATGCCGTTCTACTTCCAAAAGGCCCCTGGCGTATTCCCTTTGCTGGGTTATGAGAACAAAGAAAAGGGTTCAATTTACTTCCCCCATCATGAAAAGTTCAAGATTGACGAAGACTATATGAAATATGGAACAGCAATGCATGTGCAGTTTGCTTGGGATTTCCTGAACAAATAAGACCACTTAATCAATTCACGTAAAATGCGGACAGGCCGGCAGCTTGTCCGCATTTTACATTTTGGCTGTATATTTTTTCCTCAATGTTGGACTCAGGACCTTACGATCTGTTAAAATTCAAGGCTTCATCCATGAGGTTCGTGCATTTTCCGTTCTCATTGACATCATCAATGACAAAAAGATCAGCTGTGTTCGGGGGTTTGGCATAAATTAATCAACAAATAGAAAAATATGAACCCTGGTAATTGCATGACATAATGGCAAGTTATAAAATAGAAGGCGAAAATTGATCAATAATTAAAAAACCTTGGTACAGGTCAGCTTTTTACTTATTCGCGTTGGAGAATTGTAAAACGACTAATAAGACTAGGCAATTCAAGGGATTTTTGCAAAGAGTCCTATTCATTACAAATGATCGGGTATTGTCAATCATATATATATATATGATAACGAAGCCGCATGATAAGTGCAGTAAAATTGATGAAATGAAAAATATACGTCACAACATATACATGAATTAAATATGCATCTGGCAGATTCATTTATGTGTTCCCCAAGTCAAACTAAACTCAGATGAGGAGATGGTTGGTATGTTGAAGACGAGTATTTTTATCAATGCACCTGTTGCCAAAATCGCATCGGTTTTGAAAAATCCAACTGGCTGGAGCGAATGGTATGTAAATTTGGTGGGACCGCAAAAACTATCCGGAAGCGGTGAACCTGGTACAGTGGCGGAGTTTAAAAAATACTGGGCGGGCATCGAGTATTCCGTGCCAGTTGAGATCAAGGAAGTAGAAATGCACAGTGATGGCGGGTATTCGATCCTGCAGCTAAAAGGCGAGACACCGGGGATCCCAAAAATCATTCTTACCCCAAAGGACGGTGGTACGGAACTGACCTTTGAAATCGACCTGGCTGTCAGTGAAAGCCTGTTGAAGCAATTTAAAAATCCGTTGATTGCCGCGAAGCTCAATGAGAATGCCCTGGAGGCGACATTAAAGAACTTAAAAGTTGTCTGTGAAGCACCAACCGTATGGCATGCAAGCGAACTTTAACCAATCCATCCTTAGAAAAGGAGCCTTAACCGGCTCTTTTTTTTGGTGGGCGAGAGGACCGTCTGCCAGAAACGGAATAATCCGAAGCTTTGCCCGGAATGGCAATGGCAGATCCTGGTGAAACTGCATTTTAAACTTGCCCTCGCAGTGGGAGAACCTGGTTTTTTTGAAGCAGAAGGTGTGTTTGGATGGAGACCACAAAATGGATCGCCGGGCTGAAAGGCCAGTTGGAATAATAAGCCAGGAGAAAAGGGAGAGACCTTGCCGAAATTTCGGCAGGGTCTCTCCCTAAGCTGGAGGATGGTCGCAACCATGTCTTTAAGAAAATCCGTTTAATTTGACTAGAAAAACAATATAAAGCCAGAAACCGGTTATTCCTTGCACATGTCGATCATGTATTTGGCAAGATCGACTACCCGGTTGGAGTAACCCCATTCATTGTCATACCAGCTGCAAAGCTTGAAGAAACGCTTCTCGCCGGGAAGATTGTTCTGCATGGTCGTATCCGAATCGTAAATGGAGGAACGGGCATCGTGGATGAAGTCGGTGGATACCAAGTATTCGTCCGTGTAGCCTAAAATATCCTTCATGTAGGTTTCCGAAGCTTTCTTCATCAAAGCATCGATCTCTTCGATGGAGGTGTCTCGGCCGGCATTAAAAGTCAAATCCACCACGGAGCCGGCGGGAACCGGAACACGGAAGGACATGCCATGGAGTTTGCCTTTGACCTCGGGGAGGACTTTCCCTACTGCCTTGGCGGCACCGGTGCTGGTAGGGATGATATTCAAAGCGGCGGCCCGTCCGCCTTTCCAGTTTCTCCGGGTGGTATTATCAAGGACATTCTGAGTGGAGGTATATGCGTGGACCGTCGTCATCATGCCTTTCTCCAAACCGATCCCCTCCTTGAGGAGGACATGGACCAATGGCGCCAGACAGTTGGTCGTACACGAGGCGTTGGACACCACATCGTGGACATCCGGATCATATTCCTTGTGGTTGACACCATAAACGAACGTTTTCATGTCATCCTTGGCCGGAGCAGTCAGGATGACTTTTTTGGCGCCGGCAGCAATATGACCGTAGGCCTTTTCGTAAGTAGTGAACAAACCAGTGGATTCAATGACGATATCCACACCCAATTCTTTCCAGGGCAGGGTGTCGGTGGTTGAGGAACCTCTGATGCATTTGATCTCATAGCCGTTAACGATAATGATATCGTCATTCTCCAGTGATGGGTCGCTTTTTCTGGTGTCGATGACCCCGGGAAAACGGCCTTGGGTCGAGTCGTACTTCATTTGATAAGCAAAGTTCCTGGCATCATCCGATCGTTTGACCAATGCCACCACTTCAAAGTCTTTTCCCAGCATTCCCCTGTCAGCCATTGCGTTCAAGGTCATTCTACCGATTCTGCCGAATCCATTGATAGCTACACGTTTAAGCATCGTTTCCTCCTAATACCTATATGATATTGTTGATGTTGATAACATAATGTAAGACCAGCCGAAG
>CAZOTM010000146.1:0-5610 GCA_964582675.1 uncultured Clostridiaceae bacterium | reverse complement strand
GCTGTCCAGTTCAAACAAAAAGCCTGTGGTTATAAAATTGACCCGGGAACTACAGATCATCAGCGCCCACTATCTTTCCGGGGCCAGCAAAAATTTATTTGCCCGACTTTACATTAAAAAGCTTAGCCCCTATCTCGCTGCCGGCGATTGTCTGGGGCTCTTGCTCTACTGCTTCAGCCTGTTCAATGCAATGCAGCCGCCGACCAAAGCGGTGCTTCTCCTGGTATGCGCCATCAGCACAGCGATCATTTTCGCTGCCAATTATCTTGCAATCGCCAGGGTCTATGACAGCATCGCGCTGAAAGGATTGAAGATGGCATGATCAGTCTATACCAGGTGTTAAAAGATTTTTCTAAAAAACCGGTGACCTATTGCCTCCTAATTTTTCAGATCCTGGTCGCTTCAATATTTATCATTATCCTGGGGGAGCAGGTGCTGAATCTAACCATATACCGCGCCAACTATAACAATTTAGACAGCCAGGACTATACTTATTTCGAAACTCACTATCCCAAGGAGTTTGTTTCAAGTCAGGGTGACTTTGATTTATATCCATTAACGGAAATTTTTAAAGCCGGGACCACCTTTAGTTACATCAGAAATATAAAAGACACCTCAGGTAACGAGGTCATCATCGGGATCGGGAACTTTAAAAATGTATATGATGTGGATAAAACCCAGATGGCTGATTTCTTTGCTGCCTCTGCCGGGGAGGAGCTGAATACCCCTCGATTGGTGATTCCAAATCTGGGAATCGATACCCCCATTCAGGGTAAACTGAAGAATAAAGCCTTCTTTCTGATCAGTGCGCTGGAATCACTGGATCATAAGGTGTTGCTCGTTACAGATTTCGCAAGTTTTAACCATCGTATTTTGCAGAAAATGGACTCAGGAAGTCGGCGGTATGCTCTTATGGACCTGTTTGCCAATTTGAAGTTCGTGGCGGAGGATTCAAAACTGACAGCTGCATTGGTGGCTAACGCCCAGTCACTGGGCGGCATCAGTCTATCTCCACAGCACTTAAATTCAGTGCTAAACACCAGATGCAGTCCATCCGGAATGATCTTCGGATTGTCACTGTCTTTTTTATCATTTACTTATTTTTTTTAGTCCTTGGCGTATTCATGTTTTTGCTGAATATTCTATATGGCAACCTTAGAGAGTATGCGATCCATAAAATGTATGGGGCCAATAATCTGGATATCATCAAACGACTGAACGGCAATGTTCTGCTCTTGACACTGATCCCATATGGCCTGTTGATTTTATTGAGAAACCGCATCACCGCTTCCTTTCCCCTGATCCCCGCCTCCATCGCATTTATCGCCTTGCATGGGGTTTTAGTGGGGGGGCTGGTCATGATCTTCCTTAGTAAACGTGAATTGAATTTTTTAAGGAGAAATGTGTGATGGTAGGCAGACTGGCTTTAAAAAATATCAGGAAATTATTTCCTGATGGTGAACATTCCAAACTGGAAGTATTAGCCTTCCCTTCCCTGGAACTATCCTCCGATCAATCCATTGCTGTGATCGGCAGCTCCGGTTCCGGAAAAACCACCCTGTTAAATCTGATTGGATTATTGGATGGACCAACCGAGGGGGAGATATTTTTTAACGGTGAGGCCATCTCCAGACTGAGGAGCAAAGAAAAAGCCCGTTTCCGAGGGGATCATTTTGGCTATGTTGTGCAGGACTTTGCTTTGATTGAAGAAGACACCGCCTATCAAAACATTCAGATCCCCTTGAATTATTCCACGAAACAAGACCTGGTCAAAAATAAGAAGGCGATCATCCAAACAATCGCCCAGGGATTAGGAATTGAAAACCTGCTGACTAAAAAAGTTAAGTTATTATCCGGCGGCGAGCGGCAAAGAGTTGCCATCGCCCGGGCCCTGGTGAATCAGCCGACGTTTCTCCTGGCCGATGAGCCCACCGGAAATTTAGATCAGGCAACCGGTGAAAAAATCTTCGGCCTGTTAAAAGGGGTTTCCCAAAACGCCAAGGGCTTGATCCTCGTTACCCATAACATGGATCTGGCAAATCGCTGCGACCGAATTATTGAAATCCACAATAAAGACATCCGGGAAATTAAGTAGGGTCCGCCGATTCCCCGTCGCCAACCCCTTCTGCCGGGAGTCCATCGGGTCGATTTCAGCCTGACGCTATCTGGGTCTGGATCAATTGGCCTGCCAATGGTTTATAATGGAATCAAATCAACAAAGAATCGAAAATAAGTCTGCCCATGAATCTGTGGGCAGATGCAAATAATCGATGAACGGGAGGTATGATCATGCCATTGCAAATCATCCAGGGGGATATCACGAAACTGAAGGTGGACGCCATCGTCAATGCCGCCAATAACCAGCTGCAGTGGGGCGGCGGAGTCTGCGGGGCAATTTTCAAGGCAGCCGCTTCCCCGGAGCTGCAAATCGAGTGCAACCGGATCGGCCACTGTGATACGGGCCAGGCGGTGATCACGAAAGGTTACAACCTGAAAGCCAAATACATCATCCATACCGTGGGCCCGGTCTGGGCGGGGGGCCATCGCCGGGAAGAGGCGCTGCTCTATTCCGCCTACCGGGAATCCCTGCTCCTGGCGGCAGAACACGGCATCACCTCCATCGCCTTTCCCCTGATCTCCTCCGGGATTTACGGCTACCCCAAGGATCAGGTTCTCAAAATAGCCATTTCGGCCATAGCCGATTTTCTGAAAGATCATGAAATGATGATCACCCTGGTCATCTTTGACCGGGGAACCTTTATCATCGATGAAGGCCTGAAGCATCGGGTCACTGAGTATACCCGGCAGAACTACTCAGGCAATAAACCACCGGAGCTGCCGATTTCAGAATTCCGCACCTTCTCCAGGGATGGCCTCCACATGGAAACCGAGTATATCGCCATGGAAAGCCAAGTGGAAAGCTATGCTCCCATGGAGGATCTCCTGGATATCCTCAACGGCAAGGGGGAGACCTTCACCCGAATGCTCCTAAGACTCATCGACGAGAGGCACCTGACGGATCCCGAGGTCTATAAGCGGGCCAATCTGGATCGCAAGCATTTTTCAAAAATCAGAAGCAATGAGCACTACAAGCCGGGGAAAAACACTGCCCTGGCGCTGGCCATCGCGTTGCAGCTGGACTTGGAAGAAACCGTCCGCCTATTGCGAAGCGCCGGCTTTGCCCTCTCCCCCGGCAGCAAAGCGGATCTCATCGTGGAGTATTTCATCAAAAACGGCAATTACAACATCTATGAGATCAACGAGACCCTCTTCAGCTTCGACGAGAACCTCCTGGGCGGCTGATCTGATGCATCCGTCTCCGCCAGATATGAAAGGCCCATGGAGATCCCGTTGATCCCCAAGGGGCCTTTCTTCAACCGGTTTCTCCCTTCCATTGATCCGACAGCGATGTCGCCTCCATGGCGACCTCCGCCCAGGCCTCCCCTGGTATATTTTAGTTAAGGAAACCCTAACAGGGAGTGAACGAAAATATATGGAGGTTTTATAATGAAACAGGGATTAACCGAATTAGTGTTTATATTGGACCGGAGCGGGTCCATGGCGGGCCTGGAATCCGATACCATCGGCGGCTTTAATGCCCTCCTGCAAAAGCAGCGGGCTGTGGCAGGCGAATGCCTCCTGACTACGGTCTTATTCGACGATAAGTACGAGCTCCTCCACGACCGGCTAAGTATCAAAGGTGTGGCGGATCTGACGGAAAAAGATTACTATGTCAGAGGTTCCACCGCTCTCCTGGATGCCGTGGGTCAGTCCGTGGCCAAGATTTCCAATGCCCACAGCCATACCTTAAGTGAGGAGGTCCCGGAAAAGGTCATCATGGTCATCACCACCGACGGCATGGAGAATTCCAGCCGGGAATTCACCAGCGGCCAGATCCGGGAATTGATCACCGCAAGAAAGGCAGCCGGTTGGGAGTTCATTTTCCTGGGGGCTAATCTGGACGCCCTGGAAACGGCAGACCAATTGGGGATCTCCCGTGACAGGGCCGCCAACTTCCATTCTGATTCAGTGGGCACCCAGCTGAACTTTCGGGTGTTGGAAGAGGCCGTTACCAATCTCCGGGTCAACCAATCCATGGCTCCCAATTGGAAAGAGGCCATCGACGAGGACTTTGAGGCCCGGGGCAAGGGCAAGAAAAAGGGTTCCCCCAAAGGAACCAAATAGGCATCTGAGGTGCCACAGAACTTAAGTAACTAGGTGCTGTTATCAGCTTAGATGCACAGGCCCCCCAAGGAACGATAATAGGTTCCTTGGGGGCCTGCTGTTGATTGATGGCTGATCCATCCCGCTTGAGTCCCGGGGTGGATCAGAGGATGGTGATTTTTTTGTGGTACCTTCAGGCGTGGTACTTTCAAGTGAAGGTATTGAAGTGGGTTATTCCATATCCATCATTTCAATTTGGAGAGGCGGACTTCATAGGGTCCGAAGGTCCTCAGGTCCGGCTGGGGGACGCTGCTCAGGATGATGAAGCGCTGGGGCAGCAGCAGCGGCCGCTTCATGGGCTGGTTCGACAGATTCATTTCCACGTAGAAGCTGCCCTCCGCATCCGTTCTTTCCCAGGCAAACCAGTTGTTGACCGTCTCGCTGTGGAATATGACCTTCCCGTATATCAGGGTTCCATATTCCCGTCTCAGTTCGATCAGCCGTCTCGTCCAGTTCCAGACGGAGTCGGGGTCAGCCACGTCCCTTTGGACGTTGACCGTCGCATAGTCCGGCGCCTGATCGATCCAGGGCGTGCCCTTAGTAAATCCCCCATTGGGCGTCCCGTCCCAGGCCATTACCGTCCGGGCATGATCCCGGGTCCCGGCCAAGACCTCCGCAAAGGCTTCCCCTTCCGTCCTCCCCAGGGCGATGAGCTCCCGGTACTTATTGAAGCTTTCCACATCCCTTAGTTCATCCAGGCTGGTGAAGTGCCGGTTCGTCCGGCCGATCTCCTGGCCCTGAAAGATGAAGGGAGTACCTTTCAAGGTCAGGAGCATGGTCAGGAGGAGCTTGGACAATTCAATGCGATAGGTCCCCGACGGGTCGATCTTGGAGATCATCCGGGGATTGTCGTGATTATCGGTGAACAGGCTCACCCAGTCCTGTCCTGTGAGCTGTTTCTGCCGGTCCAGGTGGTAGGTTTTCAGATAATTCAAATCGTAGACGTACTGATCAAACCGCACGTGGCCCGGCGTCTCCAGGTGGTCAAAATTAAAAATCAGATCCAGTTCCCGGCGGTGAGCCTGGCTTAACAGCTTGCCGCCCTCCGTGCCGATGCCCGGGGTTTCGCCTACGGAAAAGCCGCCGTAGGGTTTAAAGGCCTGCTCGTTCAGTTCCCGGAGATACTTGTGGAGATTCGGGCCGTAGAAATAGTGCTCGATACCGGTAAACTGCATCAGATCGCCGATGAAGGGATTGCCCATGGGCAGGCCCTCCCGCTTGGAAATATAGTTGATAACATCCAAGCGGAAGCCGTCGATGCCCCTGATCATCCACCACTCCACGATGGATTGGACCTCCTGGCGGACCTTGGGATTGTCCCAGTTCAGGTCCATCTGCTTTTGGGAGAACAGATGGAGGACATAAGTTCCATCCGATGCATCCGAT
>CAZOTM010000145.1:0-5618 GCA_964582675.1 uncultured Clostridiaceae bacterium | reverse complement strand
GTCCTAATCAAACGAAAAAGCCTGTGGTTATAAAATTGACCCGGGAACTACAGATAATTCAGTAATCAAAAAGTTTGCCACGATAAAAACCTCGAATTATTAACCAGATGGGTGGGAAATATTTATGAACAAAAAGACGCAACTTTATCTTCTGGTCGCATTTATTTGGACATGGTGTGGTTCGATTGGAGCGTATCTGATAAGCCGCTTACAAAGCGTGGCTTTGTCTACCGACTACACAATTTTCCGGCTGTTGGCAGAGGCACGGGGAGGTACTCGCTTTCTGCCGCAATTGGTGTTTTCCTTAGCGGTCTATGGCCCGCTAATCGGGTTCCTTGTAACTGGCGGTATAAAAATCAGCCGCGTTCAGGCCGGTGGAACCAAGCGGTTCTGGTTTATGATGCTGCTCATTCCATTTGTCTCGGTCATACCTACGATCGGTTTCATAAAGATGCGCCGCAATATAGTTAATCGTAATTAAGTAAATTACGATTAACTATATTTGGAAATTAGCCCCTAAATGTAGTGAATGCGGTGTTTGTTGCAAGACAGAAGAACTAAAGGTAAATGGATTGAGGGTTTTTAGAAAAGTATTGGTAAATTCAGATTGGAATTGTATGTTATTGGTTTCTCGCCTTTCCATAATCCACTGGTTATCATCTTATTTTGAGTTGGAATTCATTTGTTTGCAATAAAAGCACGATCGATCTAAACTGCGCTGCACGATGTAACGAAAAAAAAGGCCGACAATCACCAGGCTGTTTTGTCACTATGCCCATGGACGCATCACTTCAATCGTTCTATTACTATACCCAACAGTTCTAACATATTCTGATTGTTAGAACTGTTAGAATGATGTTAGAATAATAGCAGAAGCAAAATCGAAAAAGAATAGGTATAGAAAGGGGTGTGTCCATTTGGGCGTTGAAAGCAAAACTCTGGAATATAAAAGAGAGTACACTGAGGATATTAAGAAAACAGTAATTGCCTTTGGGAATAGCAATGGGGGAACTATATATATCGGAGTGGAAGATGATGGAAGTATAAGAGGATTGGACGATCCCGATGATGTTATCACCAGGGTGACTAATTCTATACGTGATTCGATTCGGCCGGATATCACGTTATTCACAGAAGCCTTTACGGAAAGGCGTGAAGATAAGATCATTGTAAGAATCACTGTTCAGCGAGGAACAGCGCGTCCTTATTATATTTCCGGCAAAGGCATCCGACCCGAGGGAGTGTATGTACGACAAGGCGCATCGACTGTTCCCGCAACTGAAACCGCCATCCTGAAAATGATAATTGAAACAAGCGGCCATCGCTACGAAAATGCCCGTTCACTGAATCAGCAGCTTACCTTTGATCAGACGGCTGCTTACTTTGCCCGAAAAGGCATCGTTTTCGAGGAAATTCAAAAAAAGTCCCTGCATTTCATTGGAGAAGATGGAATGTATACCAACCTGGCACTGCTGTTGTCCGACCAGTGTCTCCATTCGATAAAACTGGCAGTGTTCGAAGGCGATGAAAAGGCAATATTTTAAGAACGGCGGGAGTTTGCAGGCTCGCTTCTTTTCAGGTTGATGAAGCATTTCTATCCATCGACCGGTTCAACAGCACAAGAGCTGAATTTAAGGGACTTGATCGGATTGACCAGCGTGATTATCCGCCGGAAGCAATTCGGGAGGCTCTGCATAATTCAGTCGTGCATCGTGATTGTGCTTTCAACGGCAGTACTTTAATCAGTCTGTTTGACGATCGAATCGAGTTTGTATCCATTGGAGGACTGGTAAAGGGGATCACGTTTGAGGACTTCATGCTGGGGCTCTCGATTCCTCGCCATGAACATCTTGCAGCAATTTTTTATCGATTGAAGCTAATTGAGGCATATGGGACTGGAATCCCTAAAATAATGGCGGCTTATGGCAAATACTCAGTCAAACCAATAATTGAAGCAACCGATAATGCTTTTAAAATTACCCTGCCGAACACAAACAGCAATCGGAAGCCAAGTATTGTTGAAGGGCTTGTTGGACTCAGTGAACGAGAAAACCAGGTGCTGGCTCTGTTGCGCAACAATAGGCTCATCAATCGAAAAGATGTGGAAAAAGCACTTGGTATATCCCAGTCATCAGCCGGAGTGCTATTGCGGGGTATGGCAGAAAAGAGGCTGCTAAGAAAAGACGGATCAGGAAAACTGACCAGGTATTCCAGGGGTGAATAGGATCCGAATACTTCAGTCAGCAAAAACAATGAATTGAGAACAAGGAAGGGCAATCGGCTATTCACCGAAAAATCAGAGAGTTCAGCCCGGGTGTAGAATGTTTGAGGCAAATGCTCTTGTTTCCTTCACTCTTATGCATGAGGAAATTATAAACGGGCAGATGAAACACTCAGAAAGGGGCTGCCGGGAGCAGCCATACGGGGACTATATACTTGTCTTTAAACATTGTAGATATCAGATCCTTACCGGACAGTGATTGGGATCTCTTGAATCAAACAGGACAGGCCTGCTGTCGGATAAATCGGCAGCAAGCCTGTCCTGGGGTTAGTCTTATTCCTTAAAGTTGAGCTTAGGTTATGCATTCGTCTTGTTGCATGTCAGGCTGGATTTTGAGAGTGGTTTGGCACAACGGTTTTTTCTCTTAATCCAGGTTTATCCCGAGAAGTTTTCCATGGTCAAATTCCGTCCTCCCGGGAGTTTTGGATCTTTGGTGTCTTTGGGTTTCTCCGGCTTATTTTGTTCTTTATTCTCTTGGCCAGGAGTTTTAAGCAGTTGGATGGTCAGAGCATTCGATGGGCCTTTCTTGGGGTCAACCATCACGATGCGGACGATTTGGGCTTTTGCCGGCGGCAATTTAACCAATTTCAGGATGTTCACTCCGGGATTGCAGGGCACCCCTTTACCGGAAGTGTCGATTTCTGGAAGTTCAGATCCCACATTGGAAACATCATAGTAGAGGGTTCCGCCGGTGGTGGACATAAATTGAACTTCTCCAGAAATGGCGGTGGTACGCCGACCGATGGAGTTGTAGAGGTGAGGCATGATGATTGGCATCAGAATGTCTTTTCCCGTGCTCTCCAGAGTATAGGGCAGATCCGGCTGGATATCACCTCCGATGGTGAATCCAGGGAACTCAAAGAACGGTTCGTCATCGATAAAAATCGCCAATGATACTTTGGAATCAGCTGGAATGAAGACGGGGGAAGTCAGTTTGATGACCCGTTCCTTTTCATCCATTTCCAGGAGGATCAAGGTTCCTTCGTAATTGAGGTAGTAGGAATACACCGGTTCTTTGATGACTTTAACCTCCACGGTCTTCGTGGTCGTATTCTTGTCGGAGTCGGTGACACTGTATGTCACAGAATAGGTGCCCAGTTTGCTGGTGTCCATCGTATTTTCGAGGATTTTGATTTCATCGGTGAGGTTACCGTCTTGCCGATCATAGGCCCTTGCCTCAGCCAATGGATCATACTTGCTGCCGATAATGACGGTTTGATCCCATACCTCCAATTCCGGGTAGGAGAAATCCATGACGGTGACATAGCAGGTGGCATAGATTGTGTTGTTGTCGGAGTCTGAGACCTGCAGATAGATAGGATAGGTTCCCGGTTTTGTATTGTCGACCTCATCTAAATTCACGGAGATCTCATCAGTCAGATCGCCGTCCTCCAAATCATAAGCTTCAAGGTCACCAGATTTCCATATAGATGGGAGCTCCTCATTCAAGCCCATGGTAAAATCTCTGGCCTTAAGCTCTGGGTTAGACGATGCCAGTACGTAAATCTGCACCGTTTCGCCGCCAGTAATACCCTTGGAATTGGTGACCGTGTAACCAATGACATACTTTCCGGCAACCGATGTATCCAGGTGTGATTTGACCTCGATTTGATCGGTTAGATTCCCATCGATGGCATCCGTTGCGGAGACCCCTGCCAATGGATCGAATTCAGCATTCAAAGGGAGATACACCGTCAGACTCGGCACCTGAATCGTGGGATAAGCGGATGCCGGCACTCTGACGGTTACCGATTTAGTTCCCTCATCCGTAAAACCGTCTTTGTCGGTTACCTGGAAAATGATTTCATATTTGTCTTGTTTCGAGGTATCGACGTTATCGGAGATTATCTCGATTGAATCAGTCAAATCGCCATCTATCAAGTCGAAAGCATAGACATTTTCCAAGGGATCATAGGGCTGATCCAGCTCCAACACGGTAAAGGGTGCGTAGATCAGGGGTTGGTCAGGTCCCAGCACAAAGACCGGGCGGACCAGCTCAGCAGGGTTGCCATCGGAATCCTCAAGGAAGTAATAAATTTCATACACATCTATACGACTTACGTCAGTACTGTCTTTGTAATCCAGGTATTTCATCAGATCAGCTTCCGAATCTTTGTCATCCGTGATGGTGATTCCCTCCAGTGGATCGTAGGATCCGCCAACCCCAATGACAATGGGGGGACCTGAGATCACCGGGACCTCTCCGGCGGCATAGGCCGGTCTGTCAAGGGCGAAGGCCAGAACAAAGAGGGCCAATAACCCTGCAAAAAACAACTATTTTTGACGATTCATAGTTATATTCCCCTTTCTATTAAATTAAAGGAATCATGAATCCTGATTTTTATGCCACGAGGTTCATTTAAGATTTGTTCCTCAGGAATCCATGAGGTCGGTAGAACGTATTCTGCCTGGTTCGAGTTATAACCAACCTCCTGATGAGTTTTGCGATATTGTTTTGAATCACAGTACTTTCCATCCCCACCTCCATATAGCAAGATAGAACGAACCGAGACTTGATTGCTTTGACCATTTTATGGGAATCACGATGGTCACAGGCCAAGACCTTAAGTCCGTCAAGCCGGGTTCATCGAAGTCAGACCTGCGCAAGACAGATTCATAATCATTTCCGGGGATGAGCCCAAGCTTATTCAATAGAACGATTATTGTTTTAGGTGATTTCTAATTTCAGTATAATACAACACGATTGTAATTGATACCGCAAAATTATTGGTGATTAATTTACTGATTCCTGTCTGTTGGATCAAGTTTTTAACAATCCAACAATTTAGAATTCTTATATTTTTAGCTTCATTGAATTTGTAATTCTTCGATTTCAACCATGGATTTAGGAATTCCATTCAATGACATCTTAAATACAATAAGTTCATCAACTGACAGGCAGACTTTCACGCGGGCATTTGGTTATGAGCCCACGGGCACATCATTAAATTGATCGATCACTATTCCAGCTAAACAAAGAGTTCTAACATATTTTGATTGTTAGAACTCTTAGCACTGTTAGAATAATATCTGAACTTTTCGGGCGGCTATTTTGTGTAGTACTGACGGTGAAGTTCATGGATCTTCTCTGCCAGTTCCGGGACTGGACCTTCCACCAAGGTATCGCGGATAACCTCCCCGATGGGCAGACTGCGCACCCGTGAACGAGGTACTTCAAGTTCACTGAGCCACTGCCCCAGCTGGTCTGCAGAACTGACGAAGACGATCCGGCCAAGACCGACCCAGCCATGAGCCGCTGCACACATGGGACAGTGCTCCCCAGAAGTATAGACGGTAGCCCGGCTTCGTTCCGCCGGGGTCATATGGACCACCGCCC
>CAZOTM010000144.1:0-5691 GCA_964582675.1 uncultured Clostridiaceae bacterium | reverse complement strand
GGTAAGCCTACGGGTTCTTGACAGTATAACGCTGCAAGGTCAGCCATAAAAAACCATGAAACTGGATCAGGGAGCTATTTGCAGGGATATGCATATAAGGACCGGGAAGGACAGGGGAACGGCAGGGGATTGAAAACGGCAGGGAATTGAAAATACAATTGACTTGATGGGAAGCAAAAGAGTATAATCTGCAGTAAGTAGTAAATAAATATACAAGCGTTGATGAGAACAAGTACTTTTAGGCGATGAGCGAAGAGAGCAGCCGGCTGGTGTAAGGCTGCAGACTAACCTAAACAGGAACACATCTTTGAGCTGTGGGCTGAAAATTACAGTAAGCTGTCACCGTCTGCACCCGTTACAGTGCCAGGGTATTATGAATGGATCGTTTCGGCGTACCCGATGAGGTAAAATTCGCGAGGGTTTTACAAACAGAGGTGGGACCACGGATATGACTTTCGTCCTCTATGGAGTACATAGAGAACGGGGGTTTTTTATTTTTATACGGGATAATAGATAGCGACAAGTTGTTTTCGGAAGGGAATTGGAAGAGTCCTGCAAGATGGACCGGACAGACCGTACAGACCGGTCAGTAGAAAACAGGGAAGCAAAAGCCAGATAAGATTGAATTATCAATAAAATAAAAATGAGGAGAAGACAAATGAGAAAAACAAGTATTTTAAAAAGCATGGCAATTGGATTGATGGCAATGACGATCATGGCAGGCTGTTCACAGCCGGCGGCGACGACCACAGGGGCTGCGGGGGCCACTACGGCAGCTGGTTCAAGTACCGACTGGGCGAAAATCAAGGAAAGAGGCTACATCATCATCGGTTTGGATGATACTTTTGTCCCCATGGGCTTTAAGGATGAATCCGGCAATCTGATTGGTTTCGATATCGACATGGCCAAGGAAGCCACCAAAAGGATGGGGATCGAACCAAGATTCCAATCCATTGACTGGATCTTAAAGGAAACCGAGCTCAACTCCGGCAAGATCGACTTGATTTGGAACGGTTATACCATTTCCGATGAACGGAAGGAAAAGGTCAATTTCACGGATTCCTATATGGAAGCCAGACAAGTCCTGGTGGTCCCCGTGGATTCCCCCATCAAGGATGCGGCCGGCATGGCTGGCAAGACCATCGCTACCCAGAACGCCTCCACCGGGGTGGATATCCTGAATACCACCGGGATTGGCAAGACCTTAAAGGGCGGCGAGCCCATCCTCTATGATTCCTTCAACGACGCCTTCATGGACATGATGTCCAAGCGGATCGAAGGTCTGGTTGGGGATGAGATCATGATCCAGTATGTCCTGACTCAGAAAAAAATCCTGGATCAGTACAAGATCATCGAGATCTCCACTGACAAATATGAGAACGGTGTGGGTGTCAGAAAGTCGGACCCCGAGCTGTTGAAGGTATTGAACGAAACCATCAACGCCATGAAGGCGGATGGTACGGCGGCTAAATTATCTGAGACCTGGTTTGGAACCAACATTGTGAAATGATGAGAGTTTTTGATTTTCTGCCAATGATGCTGGACGGGGCGAAAACCACCGTCGGATTATTTTTGCTGACCGCTTTGATTTCGATCCCTGTCGGCTTCATCGTGGCAGTGATCAGATACTACGGCGGGACCATCGTCAAGTCGGTCATCGGGCTCTACATCCTGATCATGCGCGGAACACCGCTGCTCCTGCAAATCATCTTCGTGTTTTTCGGGCTCCCCTTAATGGGGATCACCCTGGACAGAATGCCTTCGGCGATCATTGCCTTTGCGGTGAACTATTCTGCCTATATGGCGGAGATCTTCCGCGGCGGCATCGAATCCATCAGCAAGGGTCAGTTCGAGAATGCCAGGATCCTTGGCTTCAGCAAGATCCAGACCTTCCGGTATATCATCATGCCCCAGGTCATCAAAAGCGTCCTGCCTTCCATCGGCAATGAGATGATGGCCTTGATCAAGGATACTTCCCTGGTTTATGTCATCGGCCTGGGGGAGATACTCAGAGCCGCCAAGAATGCCACCAATACCATGGCGTCGGTGGCGCCCATGGCTCTGGCGGCAGCCCTGTATTTGATTTTGATCGGCATTTTGACCTTTTTCATGAAACTGTGGGAGAAGAAGTATGCATACTACAAGAGCTGAATTTAAAACCCTGCAAGTTAAGGGGATGTCCAAAGCCTTCAAGGATAAGGTCATCCTCAAGGATGCCGACCTCACCGTCAAACCGGGGGAGGTGGCGATCCTGACCGGACCCTCCGGCATCGGCAAAACCACCCTGATCCGGTGTTTATCCGGCCTGGAAAAGTGGGATGCCGGTGAAATGGTGGGGGACAAGCCGGAGATCGGCATGGTCTTCCAGGGCTTTAACCTGTTTCCCCATCTCAGCGCCAGGGAAAACATCATGCTCCCCCTGACCAAGGTGAAAAAGATGAAGGAAGCCGATGCCCGGGCAATGGCCGAAGAGATCCTGGAAGAACTGGAGCTCACCGGGGAAGCGGACATGTATGAATTTCAGCTGTCCGGCGGCCAGCGGCAAAGGGTAGCCATCGCCCGGGCCGTAGCCATGAATCCTGACTACCTCTGCTTCGACGAACCCACCTCAGCCCTGGATTCAAAGCTTAGGGACAGTGTGGGGGAAATGATCCGAAAGCTCAGCCGGGACATTAAGATGGGGATCATCATCATTTCCCACGACCGGGAGTTTTCAGAAAAATTTTCCGATACCCTCTACGTTTTGGAAGACTACAAGCTGAGAAAGATCAAAGGGGAATAGGATCACAATCAACCATTCGGAACATTACAAAATATCAGAATAAACCAAAGGGTCTTTATTATTTATTCCAAAATAATAAAGACCCTTTCTGGAGGAGGAAAATATGGTAAGAGATATACTGCTCCTGGGCGAACCAAGCCTCTATGAAATCAGTGAACCGGTCACCAGGGAGGAATTGGCGGGATTAAAGCCAGTCATTGACGACCTCCATGACACGCTCCTGGCTTTCCGGAAGGAGTGGGGCTACGGCAGGGCCATCGCCGCTCCGCAGATCGGGGTCGTTAAACGGATCCTCTATATGCAGGTGGAAGACCCCGTCGTCTTGATCAATCCGGTCCTGTCCTTCCCCGATGAGGAATTGATGGAAGTCCTGGACGACTGCATGTCCTTTCCCAATCTGTTGGTCAGGGTCCTGCGGCACAAACGCTGTACCATCCAGTATAAAAATGCGGAGTGGGAGGACTGTTCCATGGAGCTGGAAGGAGACCTGGCGGAGCTGTTCCAGCACGAATATGACCACCTGGATGGGATTTTGGCCGTCATGCGGGCCATGGACAACAAATCCCTGATCATGAGACGAACCCCGGATCGAACCAATCAGGGATAGGGATCACCCAACTGACACCAGGATAAGACAATCATCGAGATAAACCAGACCTAAATGAAAACCAGCAGAGGGGTTTTTCCGTCCATACAACACAGCGCAGCGTTTTATGCTCGGAGGCAGCAATGGAGCGCTGCGCTTTTTTGGGAATGAACCAAAAATAAACGAAAAAAACCGAAAAATATTTCGGGACGGTACTTGAATTTATTTCGCAGTGTGTGGTATTATGGAAATGCGGGGATTCAAGTTGTGTCCCAGCAAGGGAATCATACCGGCAGCCCCTTTTAAGTTGGAGCTGGAGAAAGCTAAAATAAAGAAAACGAAGATCGAGATAAAGAAAACTAAGATAAAGAAAACGATAAAGGCAATGCAGCAGGTTGCTGAAGGAGAAATTTATGGCAAGTTTATTCAATGATGAAATCAAAGGCCAGCTGACTGAAATTTTCAAGGGTCTGAAGCATGAAGTGAAAATCACCCTCTTCACGCAAAAGGGTCCGTGTCTGGGCTGTCCGGAAACAGAGGAGTTTTTAGAGGAAATCGCTGGTTTATCGGCTAAGATCAAGCTGGAAACCAGAAATTATCCGGAGGATCAGGCGGATGTCGTCAAATACAACATCGAAATGGCGCCCAGCTTTGTCATGCTGGACCACACCGGGAAATATCCGGGCATTAAGTTTAACGGGTTGCCCGCCGGACACGAGATCAATTCCTTTATCTATGCCCTGATGAATGTTTCCGGCAATGGCGAAGAACTGCCGGAGGATGTGAAAGCTGAGCTGGCCAAGGTAAAAAGCAAGGTGAACATTAAAGTCTTCGTCACCCCCGGCTGTCCTCACTGCCCCGGCGCAGTCAGCAAAGCCCATCGCTTGGCCATGGAAAATGACTGGATCGATGCCGAGATGATCGAAGCCACCTCCTTTGGAGAACTTTCCAACAAATACAGGGTTTCCAGTGTGCCCAAGATCGTGATCAATGAAACCTACGAGCTCATCGGCAATCAGCCGGTGGAAAGCTTCCTCGAGGCCATTGCCAAAACTCAAACCACTCAAAGTTAAATCAAACAACGGACACCAGGGACAGACAGATAACCAAGGAAATAGTCAAAAACTCCGGGGCGAAAGCTTCATTGCAATAACCAACCGAGTTAAATAGTATTGTAATACCGACCAAGGGCTGCCCTCCTGCAGCCTTTGGTCAAACTTTTTTGGAACGGCAGGTGGATCGTTGGGAAATCCTGATGAAACCCTCCGGGAGGAGGGGCTCGATCGATATGATCGGAGGGTAGCTCGTTTTGGGGGGAATCATCTCCGTGCCATATCCCGTGATTTTAAAATCCCGGCAATCGATAGTATAATGGGTGGAGCAAGCCAATATTGGCTGTAACAGGTTTAAAAATAAAAGCTGCCAAATTGTAAGCAGCAGGTTATGAAAATCGAGGAGGAGATCATTGATGGACAGAATGGAATTGAAGCAGGTTATCCTGGAGAACAGCACGTTAACTGATGACCGATACTATCTGACTTGCGGCGCTGCCCATGAAATTGCCGAGAAATTGGGGATCAGTTTAGGCGAGATTGGTAAGATCTGCAATGAAGACAACATAAAAATAAAAGCCTGTCAGCTCGGCTGTTTTTAAGGATCCCCGGAATGGATCAAACATTTAGTCTTAATAATATGATCTTGATCGGATCCACCGCCAGGAACAGCGGGAAGACGACCCTGGCGACGGCTCTGGTGAATGCCTACCAGGACAGGTATCCGGTGATCGGACTGAAAATATCCTCCATCCACGAGGAGACCGGAGTCACCGAAGACTTGGCAGGCGGCTGGCAGCTGATTGAAGAAACCTCCCGGGACGGTTTGAAAGACACCTCCAAGCTATTAGCTGCCGGCGCAAACCGGGTTTATTGGCTGAAAACCGACAGGGCCAATCTGGAACAGGGGTTCCTTGAATTTATGGGGCTGGTGGATTCCCATTGCCTGATCGTCTGCGAGTCCAACAGCTTAAGGCAGCTGGTCCGGCCGGGGATTTTCATCATGATGAAAAACCCCGCCGTCGAAGAAATCAAGCCTGCGGCTTTGGAGGTTATGGCCATGGCTGATCTCCTGGTGGAGGAGACCGTTTCGGCGGTCCTCCCGCAGATCCTCCAGGCCATCGAGGCTAGGGTCATACCCAATTTGGGGAAATGACCCGGCGAATAATTCGCTGGAGCGGTAAATCAATCTGCAGTGTGGTGAGTAAGTCATTATTTAGAGACTGCTGAATAGGGCTAAACCTTAGTATTCAAGCCACTTTCAGCCGAAA
>CAZOTM010000143.1:0-5731 GCA_964582675.1 uncultured Clostridiaceae bacterium | reverse complement strand
TTGAACAGATGGAGCTGGAATTCTTCTGCAAGCCGGGAACGGATATGGAGTGGTTTGACTACTGGAGACACTTTGTCCATCAGTTCCTGCTGCAGCTGGGATTAAAGGATGAAAATTTAAGGCTGAGGGATCACGGCAAGGAGGAATTGTCCTTCTACTCCAAGGCTACCACCGATTTTGAGTACCGGTTCCCCTTTGGCTGGGGAGAGCTTTGGGGCGTGGCCAACCGGACCGATTACGATCTGAGCCAGCACATGGAGTTCTCCAAACAGGATCTCCAGTACCTGGATCCCGTGACCAACGAAAAATATACCCCCTATGTCATTGAACCATCGGTGTCGCCAAACCGGATCTTCCTGTCGGTATTGCTGGATGCCTATGAGGAAGAAGCCCTGGCAGACGGGGATGTCCGGAATGTGCTCCACCTCCATCCTGCCCTGGCACCGTTCAAAGCGGCCATCCTGCCCCTGTCCAAGAAGCTGGGGGACAAGGCCGACGAGATCTACAGCAGTCTGGCCAAGCACTTTATGGTGGATTACGACGATGCCGGTTCCATCGGCAAGCGCTACCGGAGAGAGGATGAGATCGGTACCCCCTTCTGCATCACCGTGGACTTCCAGACCATGGAGGACAACACCGTCACGGTGAGAGACCGGGACACCATGGAACAGATCCGCCTGTCGGCCGATGAACTGGTCGCCTACCTGAACGGAAAAGTTGAGCTGTAAACCGATGACAAAAGGGAATATTTAAATGAAGCAGAGTTTTGAACAGTTCAAAGCGGCCATTAAGGGGAAGCGGGTCGCCGTAGTCGGCGTCGGTGTCAGCAACACCCCCTTGATCAAGTTCCTCTTAAAGCTGGAGGCGAAGGTCACGGCCTTTGACCGACGATCAATCGACGAGCTGACCGACAACATCCGGGATTTTGCCGGAGAAGTGGAATTCTCCACCGGGGCGGATTATTTATCACGTCTCCAGGGCTTTGACTACATCTTCCGGACACCGGGGATGAGGCCGGATATGCCTGAATTGATCCAGGCCAAGGCTGCCGGGGCAATCATCACCTCAGAGATGCGGGAGTTCATTCGCCACTGCCCGGGCAAAACCATCGGCATCACCGGCTCCGACGGCAAATCCACCACCACCACCATGACCTACAACCTGATCAAAGCGGCCGGGCTGCCGGTGCATCTGGGCGGCAACATCGGCTTCCCCCTGTTTGACCAGGTGGAGGCGATTAAGCCGGAGGACTATGTGGTATTGGAGCTGTCCAGCTTTCAGTTGATGGACATGGACGTCTCCACGGACATTGCCGTGGTCACCAACTTATCCCCCAATCACCTGGATGTCCATAAAGACATGGCGGAATACATCGAAGCCAAAAAGGCCATCTTCCGGTATCAGGATGAATCGGGGGTCCTCATCCTGAATCAGGATAACCCCATCACCGAGGGCTTTGCCCGGGAAGCCAAAGGCACCGTTAAATTCTTTTCCTCCCGGCAAGCCGCAGCGGCTCACTATCAGGCCGGCTGGATCCACCTTCGCGGGGAACGTCTCGTCAGGCTGGCGGATATGAAGCTGCGAGGAGTCCACAATGCGGAGAACCTTTGCGCCGCCATCCTGGCGACGGAGGGACTGGTGTCCAAAGAGGTCATCCGGGAGTTTGCATCAGCCTTCCCCGGCGTCCACCACCGGTGCGAATTTGTCAGAGACTTTCAAGGCGTCCGCTACTACAATGACTCCATCGCATCATCCCCCACCAGGACCATGGCATCGGTTAAGGCCTTTGAGGACTACAAGGGCCGGATCAATATCATCCTGGGCGGCTATGATAAGAATCTGGATTACGCCATATTGGCGGATGAAGGCGCCCCTTACTTCAGAAATGTGATTTTGGTGGGGGCCACCAAATTTAAGATCCAGGATGTGTTCTTAAAGTCAGACAACCCCAGCCGCCCGAAGCTGCATATCGCAGGAACCTTTGAGGAGGCGGTCCAAACCGCCCGGCAAACCGCCCTCCCCGGCGATCTGGTGATGATGTCCCCAGCCTCGGCCAGCTTTGATATGTTTAAGAATTTCGAATACCGGGGGGAGAAATTCAAAGACCTGGTGGAGGCCTTCGAATAACCATGGGCTTCCCCTTCAGGAAAAACCTGCCGTCGGGATTTAAAATGACCGGTGGATGGTAAACTCAGTATCCCGAAAAGATGACTGTATTGATTGATGCAGTCATCTTTTTTGGGGTCAGTCTGTATTGTAAATTTTAAGCCGCTTCGGGACTAAATTGGAACCCCCAACCGAGGGAAGACTCCCCAGGGATCAAACCGTCCATGAATCGACCTGTTTTTCAATATGCTATAATCAGTCCAGTGTAATAATTGAAGCAACCAGTTTACAGAGAAGCCGGGACCTGCATTCAGAATACCACTTGAAAATCACTCCTTTCGGGTGATTTTCAAGTGAACCATGGTAAACCAATGAAGCGTTTCAGTTACAGGGATCAGGCCATAGCCGGATATCCAACCAAAATGGGGGAAATATGGGATGAGTGAAATAAAACGAGTCGGAATCATGACCGGAGGCGGCGACTGTCCGGGACTCAATGCGGTAATCCGGGCAGTGACCAGAAAATCCATCATGGAGAATCAGTGGGAAGTGGTGGGAATAATGAATGGCTACAACGGTCTGTATCATTCAACCTTCATGCCCCTGGATCTGAATAACACCTCCGGTATCCTGCAGCAGGGAGGGACCGTCCTGTATTCCTCCAACAAGGATAATCTGTTCCAATATCAGATTGAGGAAAACGGGCAGATGGTGATCCGGGATGTGTCGGATGTAGGGATTGAGAATCTGAAGAAAGCCGGCATCGATGTGCTGTTTATTGTGGGCGGCGACGGGACGCTGACCTCCGCCCGGGATTTTGCCCGCAAAGGGGTGAAGATCATTGCCATTCCGAAGACCATCGACAATGACCTGGCCTCCACCGATGCCACCTTCGGATTTTCCACGGCAGTGGATGTGGCCACTGAAGCCTTGGACCGCCTGCATACCACTGCCTCCTCCCACCACCGGATCATGGTGCTGGAAGTCATGGGGCGCTATGCCGGCTGGATCGCCCTCCATGCAGGGATCGCCGGAGGGGCGGACGCCATCTTGATCCCGGAGATCCCCTATAACATCCAGTTTATTGCCGATAAAATCAGGCGGCGGAAGGAGCTTGGCAAGGATTTCTCGGTGATCGTTGTGGCGGAGGGGGCCAAACCAATGGGGGGATCCATGATGGTCCAGTCAATGGTGGCCGATTCCCCTGATCCCATCAGGCTGGGGGGGATCGGCGTAAAGGTCGCCGAGGACTTGCACCGGCTCTGCGGCAATGAATCACGGGCGACCATCTTGGGCCACCTGCAAAGAGGGGGATCCCCATCCTCCTCCGACCGGATCCTATCCACCAGATATGGTATCGAAGCCGTCAAACTGGCGGAACAGGGCTTATTCGGGAATATGGTCACCTTAAAAGGTGTGGCGATGGCCTATGACTCCCTGGAAAATGTCATCGGCCAGGTGACGAAAAAGGTGGATCCCCAAGGTGATATCGTGGCAGCGGCAAAATCTATAGGCATCGTCTTCGGCGATGAAGCCAACGATCCTTACCATGTCCTGAAATAAGGCCAACGAAACATGACACCATGGGCAGGCGTCCAATGCAAGACAAGCGGGGACAGCGGGAGGCCGCTGTCTTTGACATGATCCGCCGCCTTCATCAGACAGGAAGAAAACCAACCGCCGGCTCCGGGGAGCAGTTGATCTGTACCGTTACTTGGTTCATCAGCTGGCGGCAAATAGTAAATTTTGCAAACGATTTTAGGCTGAACCGATTATCTGTGTTAAAATGAAAGGAGTTGAAAGATTTTTCACCTGGGGTGCTTGATCGATCGAAGGGTGGTCCTAGGAACACAGCGGTGGAACAGACAAAGGTTAATCACCTGGTTGACTGTCTGGTGCCTTGTCCGGTGCCTTGTCTGGTCATAGCCTGATCCATTTCGAACGCTGTCCCCGGAGGGAAAAATGGTACTGAAGTTTGGCGATAATTTTATTCTAATAAAATGGAGGATTGATTTATGAAACGGTTAATTAAGAACAATGTTTACTGGATCGGCAAAATTGATTGGGAGCTTAAAAAATTCCATGGGGATGATTACTCCGTAAACCACGGTTCCAGCCAGAATTCCTACCTGATTCAGGAAGAGAAAACAGTTTTGGTTGACACGGTCTGGCTGCCCAATGCCAAGGAATTCATTGAAAACCTGGAAAAAGAGATTGACCTGACGAAAATCGACTATATCATCGTCAACCATGGGGAGGTGGACCACTCAGGCTCTCTGCCGGCTTTGATGGCCAAGATTCCGGATACCCCCATTTATTGTACGGCCAATGCCGTCAAATCATTGGTGGGGCAGTACCACCATCCGGAATGGAATTTTAAGGTAGTCAAAACCGGGGATAAGCTGCCCATCGGCAATGGCAAAGAGCTGATCTTCGTAGAAATGAGAATGCTCCATTGGCCGGATTCAATGGCCACCTATATGACGGGCGACAACATCCTGTTCTCCATGGATGCCTTTGGCCAGCACTTTGCGGTCGAGGAGCTCTTCAACGACAAAGCCGACCAGTGCCTGCTGGAAGAAGAAGCCATAAAATATTATGCCAATATCCTAAATCCCTTCTCCCCCTTTGTAAAAAAGAAGCTGGAGGAGATCACGGCGCTGAATCTCCCCATCGATATCATCGCCACCAGCCATGGTGTCATCTGGCGGGACAACCCAATGCAGATCGTGGAAAAATACGCCAAATGGTGTGATGACTACCAGGAAGACCAGATCACCGTGGTCTACGACACCATGTGGGACGGGACCAAGCAGATCGCCCATCGGCTGGCGGCGGAGCTGGGCAAGGCTTCCCCCGAGACCAGGATCAAGATCTATAACATCGCCAACACGGATAAGAATGACATCATGACCCAGGTATTCAAATCCAAGGCCATCGCCGTGGGATCTCCCACCGTCGGCGGGGATATCCTGTCCTCAGTGAGCGGCTGGATCCATTTTGCCAAGGAACTGAAATTTAAGAATAAACGGGCGGCGGTGTTCGGCTGCTACGGCTGGAGCGGTGAGAACACCAAGGTGTTGCGGGCCATGCTTGAGGATGCCGGGTTTGACGTGGTCGCACCGGAGGTCCGTTGCAACTGGAATCCCAGGGAAGAGGATCTGGAAAAAGTTCAACCCATCGTCCAAGCGCTGTTGGGGAATTAGCCAGGGTTTAGTCCGGTTTGGCGCTAACCAAAGACAGCCAGGCCTTCAGGGGCAGGCAACCAGGCAGTCCGGACGGCAATTAAAACCGATGAATTACAGGGAAGAGGCTCAGGGAGCCTCTTCCCTGTTTTTGATGAAGCCGCGGCGCAAGACTGCCGCTGCCCGAATGACTGCCCAATGGCTATGGAACCGGGCTATATTTTAGCCCAGATGCCCAGCTCGAAAATATAGACAGGGGGACTCCGTAAACGATATAATAACTATCACATCAGCTGATTTAAGAACAGAAATTCGTCGGCTGCAGTCTGACCAAGCCCTTTGACCCATGGATGGAATTCGGAAATGAACCTGGAAATAAACCTGGAAATAAACTTGGGATTTTTGTAAAAAAAGACCTTGACAGGCAAAGGGTGAATTGA
>CAZOTM010000142.1:0-5749 GCA_964582675.1 uncultured Clostridiaceae bacterium | reverse complement strand
ACATGGATGAATCAGGCAAAAGCGAATCCGGTCGGGCCATGTTTCGGATCGGAGGCTAAGATGGATTTAACCCATATGAACAGGGAAGGCCGCGCCAGGATGGTGGACGTTTCCGAAAAAGCTGCGACGGTCCGGGTGGCCGTGGCCAGGGGACGTGTCGCCATGGCGGCGGAAACTTTGGCTGTGATCTTGAAGGGGACTGCCAAAAAAGGCGATGTCCTGGCCGTGGCCCAGGTGGCCGGGATCATGGCGGCCAAGAAGACCGCCGATATCATCCCCATGTGCCATCCCATTGCCTTAAGCGGCTGTGACATCAGTTTTAAACCCCTTCCCGAGAGCTCTAAAATTGAAATAACCGCCACGGTAAAAACCACCGGACCCACCGGGGTCGAAATGGAAGCGTTGACGGCAGTGGCGGCCGCCGCCCTGACCATCTACGATATGGTCAAAGCCATCGATCGGGGAATGATCATCGAAGGCATCGCTCTGATGGAAAAATCAGGCGGTAAATCCGGCATATACAGGAGGGAAATATAATGGCCAAGATATTACAGGTCAATATCAGCGAAACGACCGGGGTCCCCAAAGTCAGGATCGAGAAAGGCTTTTTTAAAGTTGATCACGGCTTGGAAGGGGATGCCCATGCCAAAAACTGGCATCGCCAGGTAAGTCTTTTAGCCAACGAGTCCATTGAGAAGGCCAAAGCGCAGATCGCCGACAAGAAAGGCGACCCAAATATCCTGGACATGGGACAGTTCGCTGAGAACCTGACCACGGAAGGCATCGTTCTCTATGAGCTGCCCATCGGGACCAGACTAAAAATCGGCGAAACGGAAATGGAAGTGACCCAGATCGGTAAGGAATGCCATACCGGGTGCGCCATCCGGGCCATTGTGGGTGACTGTATCATGCCCCGGGAAGGGATCTTTGCCAAAGTCCTGCAAAGCGGCTGGGTAAGGGCCGGCGACAGCCTGGAAATCATCTTCATGCCCCAACAGGAAAAAGCCAGTATCCCCATCTTGGAGCCCAAATAAATCCTTGTGACAGACCGAAACAAAGCCAATTGGCAGCGGTCTGTCGCTTTTTTTAGCACTGAAATCCAGGGGATGCGGTATAAAACAGACGGAATGTTCCACATCGAACAGAGAGCTGGATGCAAGGATCGATGCAAAGCCGACAAGTCCCTATGGTGACTTCATGCAGGTTCCAGTGGATCCTTCCGGCAAGGCAGAGCTCTGAGGCCAATCCAGGATGGATGAAAACCGTTTGTCAAGAATTGCTGGTGACGCATGGCAGAAGCTGATTTTAGACCACACTGGAACAGATATTTGTGCTAAAATAATATCGAACAATAGTTCTACTATGACTGGAATCCAAAGGATCAGAGGTTTACCATGAATATTGATTACAATAAATTACCATTGCGCTATATCCTGTGTGTGGATGTCAAATCATTCTTTGCCTCCGTGGAGGCGGTCCGCCGCGGCATCGATCCCCTGGAAGCGTATATCGTCGTCGTAAGCGGCTTAAACCGCCCGGGGGGGGTTGTTTTAGCTTCATCACCCAAGGTCAAGGCTGAGTTCGGCATCAAGACGGGAAACCGCAAATTTGAGATCCCGCCCAATGATAAAATCATGCTGGTCAATCCCTCCATGAGTCTTTATCTGGAGTTCAATCGGAAGATCCATGCCATTTTCCAGGATTTTGCCGCAGATGAGGATATCGTAGTCTACAGCATCGACGAGTCCCTGATCGATATCACCGGTACCGCCCATTTATTTGGCTACCCCTATCAGGTGGCGGTGATGATCCGGGACCGGATCAAGCAGGAGCTTGGGTTGGCGGTCACCATCGGGATCGGCGACAACCCCCTCTTAGCCAAGCTGGCCCTGGACAACGAGGCCAAGAAGAACCAGTCCCAGATCGCCTACTGGTCCTATGAGTCGATTCCCGAAACCGTCTGGAAGATCCCCAAACTCACTGATTTTTGGGGGATCTCCAGGGGTTATGAGAAAAGATTCAATAAACTGGGGATCTATTCCATCTATTCCCTGGCTCACTTCAATCCGGAAATATTGAAGTCCAAATTCGGGATCATGGGCCTGCAGCAGTATTATCATGCCAATGGGGTGGATTACTCCCTCCTCCGGGAAAAGGTGGAGCATAAATCCAAGGGCTTCTCCAAAGGTCAGATCCTCATGCGGGATTACTCAGACAAAGCCGACATCCTTACAATTTTGTTGGAAATGTCTGAGGATTTGGCTTTAAGACTGCGTCACCACCATTCTGAATGCCGATCCGTCTCCATCTACTGCGGCTATTCCAGCAATGAGGAGGACTTCGGGTTTTCCGTCTCCAAAAAATTGAGCGTACCCACCGCCGGTACAAAAGTGATCCAGGCTATTTTCACCGCCCTGTTCGAAAAAAACTGGTCTGGGCAGAAGGTCCGTCAGTTCAACCTAGCCTTGAACGATGTGGAACCGGAGCAAGGGCACCAGATGAGCTTTTGGGAGATCAAAGAGTTCAATGAGACTGCCGAATTGGACCAAGCCCTGGACGAAATCAAAGACCGGTTCGGGCTGACATCAATTTTTATGGGCCACAGTTTGACAAAGGGCTCCACCTTTTTCGAACGGTCTAAGCATGTGGGCGGCCATCAGGGCCTGTCGGAGGTGGACTGATGGATTGGAAAAAACCCAGGGGCTATCGGAAAGAAGACATGCTGTACCCTGACCGGTGCATGCTCAAGTGGCAGGGAATGCTCCTTTCCGATCATACAGAACGGATGTTTGAAGATCGGGCGGCGGAATCGGTACAAAAAGAGGCAGTCACCTTCTCGGAGCAGGAGCTTGAGCAATGGGATGCCCTGCTGCAAAAATCCATGATGGAGAACTGCCAGCTCCGCTTCCGGATCAATCGTGTCAATGAGCTGCCATATTTTGTGATCGGCCGGGTTCAGTGCATCAAGGGCCGGAACATCCATATCCTGGAAGGGAAGAGTCCCAGCTTGATCCAGGGATTTGAAGTAGATGAGATCACTGAGTATCATGAGGCGGAGTAATCCTGGGTCGTCCAGTGGAGAAGGACAGATATTGGCCAAAAAACACTATTGATAATTTGTCCTTCCCTTGCACTTTGCCATTCTCAGATCCACCAGATCCACCAGCTCCAACAGCTCCAACGGCTCCACCAGATACATGAGATACATGAGATACACATAAACACACAGAGATGATAAAATAATGTAATATAAGAATAGATCAATTTGATGGCAAAGGAGTTATTGCGCGATATGGATAAGCTGTTTGGTTATGTGGGTAAAATGCTGTTTGTGGATCTTTCCGAAGGTTCATTAAGAGACGAGATCCTGACCAGGGATCTGACTGAGAATTTTCTGGGCGGCTATGGGATCGGGGCAAAAATACTCTATGACAATATGCCAGCCAATACGGAGGCATTCTCGGAAGACAGTATTTTAGGCTTTGTAACCGGTCCGGCTACAGGGACAGGAGCGGTCATGAGCGGACGGTTCACAGTTGTCTGCAAATCACCGGTAACCAATCTGTGGAATGACGCCAATAGCGGCGGCCATTTCGGACCGGAGCTTAAAAAAGCCGGCTACGATGCGGTGTTTATCAAAGGTAAGGCCAAAACTCCCGTCTATCTGTGGATCAAGGATGGCCAAGCCGAGCTCCGGGATGCTAAAGATCTCTGGGGCAAGTCCATCAAGGAAACGGAAAAGATTTTAAGACAGGAAACCGGCGAAACCAGAATGCAGTCCGCCGCCATCGGTCCGGCGGGGGAGAATCTCTCCTATATGGCAGCCATCATGAACGATGAACATCGGGCAGCCGGCAGGGCCGGCAGCGGCGCAGTCATGGGGTGGAAAAACCTGAAGGCCGTCGTCTGCAAGGGGTCAGGGAAAATCCAAGTGGCCGACGTGGAAACATTCAAAGCAGTCAATGCCAGAATCACCCAGGAGATCCTCAATCCGCCGAAAACCAACCGGACCCGCAAAAAGCTCCAGAACTTCCAAAAGTGGGGGACCAGCCAGGGGAACGCCGCCAACTTCATCAGCGGCGATACACCGGTGAAGAACTGGGGGGGCTCAGGCTTGATCGATTTCGGCGAAGACAAAATCAATAATCTGGATCTGCCGGAATTTGATGCGGAATACAATGTGGGGCGATACGGCTGCGCCAACTGCGCCATCCGCTGCGGGGCCCATTATGAGGTAAAAGACGGGAAGTATTTCCAGGGGAAAACTGACCGGCCGGAATATGAGACCTGGTCAGCCTTTGGTCCGGACTGCCTGAACGGGGACCGGAACGTGATATTTGCCTGCAATGAAATATGCAACGAAGGCGGTCTGGATACCATCGCTGCCGGCTCCACCATCGCCTGGGCCATGGAGGCTTACGACAACGGGGTCTTGACCAAAGACGACCTGGACGGGCTGGAGGTCCCATGGGGGGACGGTGAGGTGATGCTGGAGCTTCTCCGGAAAATGATCGCAGGGGAAGGCGTCGGGAAAAAACTCATGAACGGCCAGCGCTACGCCATCAAAGCCTTTGGCAGAGGCGAAGCCTTCGAGACCACTGCCGGCGGGGTGGAACCGGGTATGCATGACGGCCGTTTCGCCAAGGGCTACAACCGGATCTACCAGTACGATCCGACCCCCGGCCGGCATATGAAGGGCGGAGCGGCCTATTACCCATTGAATATCCACGACCGGCCCAAGGTGGATGTGGACCAGATGACCGGTGTGGAAATATTGAACTGTGCCGGCTTTTGTGCCTTTGGGAAGTTCGGCTTTGGCAACCAGGCCGTCTATGATTTTTTGACCACCATCACCGGGATCAAATATGATGAAGCCAAGCAGGACGAAATGGGCAAAAAAATCTACTTCATGAGGCATTTGTTCAACCTTCGGGAAGGCCAGCAAAGGAAGGATATGACCCTGGCCCCCAGGCTGAACGGACCGCTGAAGGAAGGCCCCAATGCGGGAGTAGTCATCGACACGGAAAAACTGGCTGATGATTTCTACAATGAACTGGGCTGGGATACAACCACCCTGATTCCTGGACGGGAGGTCCTGGAAGGGCTGGGCGGGCTGGAATTCGCCTATGAATTCCTATACGGTAACGACAATGAAGATCCGCGTTAAAACCCTCTTGGCAGGAGAAACCAACTTCTCAGGTGATGTGGAACTGCCTCTGGATTCAACCATTGGCGGCCTCATCTCGCATCTGCAGGTCAAACTGGATGAGGCTCCGGATCGATCCAACGTCCAAATCCTCATCAACGGAATCCGGGCAGACCAAATCACTGTGCTAAAGGAAGGGGACAGGGTCCATCTCCTGTCCGCCCTCAATGGCGGATAAATGAACGGATTTTAAAGATGATCAAAATCGTCGGGATGGATATTTTTTGATTTTGCAAAAGAAGATGACTCAATCCCGTGACTTCAAACTAAGCGGACGTAATTGGGCACAGCCCATGGAAGGATATTAAAATAGCTCGTAAGAATAATTATGATTTGCTGACTCGAAGCACAGTCTTGCCTTATTCATTGACTTAACAAACTTGGCAGATGGTTTGGGCGAATGGATATTATAACTGAAATCAATCACTCCAGTCAGCCAAGTATAATTTCTGGAATTGGTTTGGAATAAAGAAAACCAGCCTGGCTTAAGAACCATTAAGCCAGGCTGGTTATAAAAATTATGGCGGGGGAGTTGCTTTAGAT
>CAZOTM010000141.1:0-5749 GCA_964582675.1 uncultured Clostridiaceae bacterium | reverse complement strand
GCAGCTCATGCCCGAGCAAAGATGAGGATTTCCTAAAGATGAGGATAAGACTCGAAATCCTGATATGAGGATTTCGAGTCGAACGCGGCATGAAAGAATTTGCGGTAGCAAGAAAGAATTTCTTGTTCTGCACCAGTGTTGATGGAGCAGAGGCCAGCGAGGTCGTCTACAGCATGGTCGAAACAGCTAAAGCCAACAAATTGCATCCCTTTGAGTATCTTAAATACATCATCGAGGAACTTAGCCAGAATAGACAGACACCTGAGAAACTTAAAGAACTGCTCCCCTGGTCAGATAGTTTGCCGGATCACGTGAAAGTCGTGTACGACAACCGATAAAAAAGATACACCTGGATTTTACCCCAAACTGTGGGGTGTTTCCAGGTGTTCTTATTAACCGCTTACGATGATATTTATGAAGCTCCTGATCTATCATCCCATGGGTCGACACGGCTTCCAGGGGGTATTGTCTAGAACGTGCTGTCGGAGGATCACTCCGGGAGGAGCCTTTCAAAAGGAGCCTTGCGGGAGGAAGCTGGCAGGGAACACCTTTTCACCGCCCCGCTCCAAAAAAGCCAAGGGCCGGGAATGGTTTTTATCCCCGGCCTTTTTTTCGCATTGTTTCTCGCATCACAAAAGATGCCCCTGCTTTAATTGCAATTCATTTCTGAATCCGATCAGCTTTGGCTTCTCCCTTCGATTTCTGCAGCCACCAGCTTGTTGATGACGGATGGATTGCCCCGTCCCTTGGTAGCCTTCATGACCAGCCCTACGGCAAAGCCGACGATCTTGGTCTTGCCGTTCTTAAAATCTTCGATCACCCTGGGATTCTCATCCAGGACTTTGCGGACCTCTGCAAGGATGGCCCCCTCGTCGGAGACCTGCAAAAGTCCCAATTCATTGACCAGCTCCAAGGGGGCTTTCCCTGTGTTGAACATGGCCTCAACTGCAGTTTTGCCGGCCGCATTGGAGATCTTGCCTTCATTGATGAGGGCGATGAGCTGGCTCAAATCTGCCGGCGTGAATTTCAAATCACCGGCGGTGATGGCTTCCTGGTTCATCAATCTTGACACATCACCCATCAGCCAGTTGGCGGCGGCTTTGCCGTCACCGGACAGATTGGCGGTCTGGTCAAAGAAATCGGCCAGTTCGGAATTTAGAGTCAGGACTTTGGCATCGTATGGAGTCACGCCGTAAACCGTCACAAACCGCTCGGCTTTTTCATGGGGCAGTTCGGGGATTGTGGCTTTGATGCGCCCGATCCACTCATCGTCGATGTTGATGGTCACCAGATCGCCTTCCGGGAAATAGCGGTAATCATTGGCCATTTCCTTGCTGCGCATGTGGATGGTTTCTCCCCTGGCCTCGTCCCACCGTCTGGTTTCCTCGGATCTGCCAATGCCGGCTTCCAGCAGCTTGATCTGTCGGGCAACTTCGTAGTCCACCGCCTTTTCCATGCTCTTAAAGGAGTTCAGATTCTTGACTTCGGCCCGGCGGCCATATTCTGTGGCACCGTCTGCCATGATGGAAATATTCAAATCCACCCGCAGTGACCCCTCATCCATCCGGACATCGGAAACACCGAGGGAGAAAAGGATCGCCCGCAGCTTCGTCATGAAGGCGGTGGCTTCTTCCTTGGTTCGAATATCCGGCCGGGTGACGATTTCGATCAAGGGCACCCCGGACCGATTGAAATCGATCAGGGTGTTCTTGCCGGAATGCAGCTGTTTGCCGGTATCTTCTTCCATATGGATCCGTTCAATGCCGATCCGCTTTTTACCATTTTCCTCGGTTTCGATCTCGATCCAACCGTCATGGCAGATGGGCAGTGACTGCTGAGTGATCTGATAATTCTTGCAGATATCGGGATAAAAGTAGTTTTTCCGGTCGAAGCGCTGCACTTTATTGATCTTGCAGTTGGTGCTCAGACCGGCCTTCAAGGCATAGTTGACCACTTCCCGGTTCAATTGGGGCAGGGCTCCGGGCAAACCGATGCAGACGGGACAGACGTGGGAGTTGGGTTTGCCGCCGAATTCCGTGGAGCAGGCGCAGAACGCTTTGGTCTTGGTGGATAATTCCACATGGCATTCCAGTCCAATCACTGTTGTATAGCTCATTTAGTTATCCTCCCCGGGAGTTCGTTCGGTAAAATCATGTTCCCGTTCATAGCCGTAGATAATATCAAACAGCTTGGCTTCACTGAAGTAGTCCCCAATGATCTGCATGGACACCGGCAGCTGGCCGATGAAGCCCACGGGGAAGGCGATTGCCGGTAATCCGGCGATGCTGGCCGGCACGGTATAAAGATCGTTCAGGTAGACCTCCATTACGTTATCCGGCTTTTCCCCAAGCCTGGAGGGCAAATTGGTTGTGGTCGGTCCGATGATGGCGTCATAGCCGGCAAAGATCCTCTGGAAATCCGCTTTGATGAGGGTCCTGACCTTTAAGGCGGTATTGTAGTAGGCGTCGTAGTAGCCGGCCGACAGGACATAGGTGCCCAGCATGATCCGCCGCTTCACTTCCTCGCCGAAGCCATCGCTTCTGGAGCTTTTGTATAGATCCATGTTACTGTCAACTGCCCCGGAGCGCTTTCCGTAACGGATGCCGTCGAATCTGGCAAGGTTTGAGGAGGCTTCGGCGGAGGATACGATATAGTAGACCGCCAGGGAATAATGGGCCATGGGCAGGTCGATTTCATCCACCGTGGCGCCCAGACGCTTAAATTCCTCCACTGCCTCCATGATCTTGTCCTTGATGAGGGGATTGAGTCCTTCATTGAAAAAATCCCTGGGCAGGGCCAGCCGGACATTTTTCAAATCACCCTTGATTTGGGCCAGATAATCCGGGACCGCCACTTCCTTCGTGGTAAAATCCCGTCCGTCGGCGCCGCTGATGACTCCGGCCAGCACCGCCGTGTCCTTGACGGTTTTCCCCAGGATGCCCACCTGGTCCAGGGTGGAGCCGAAGGCCGTCACGCCGTACCTGGATATCCGGCCATAGGTGGGCTTGAGTCCAACCAGATTGTTAAAGGCCGCCGGCTGGCGCACTGACCCGCCAGTGTCACTGCCCAGGGAAATCGGTGCCATGCCAGCGGAAACAGCTGCCGCTGACCCGCCTGAGGATCCGCCGGGGATTCGCTCCTTATCCCATGGATTAAGGGTCGGTCCGAAGGCCGAGTATTCAGTGGTCGAGCCCATGGCAAACTCGTCCATGTTCAGCTTGCCCAGGATAATGCCCCCGGCATTTTTGATTTTTTCGATGACGGTTGCATCATAGGGTGCAATGTAGCCTTCGAGAAATTTGGAGGCGCAGGTATTCTGCATGCCGATGACACTCATATTATCCTTGACACTGATGGGGATGCCATGGAGGATCCCCTTGGCCCTGCCTTCCCGCCGTTCTTCATCCTTAATATCCGCTTCCTCCAGGGCCTCGGCTTTGGCCACATAGAGATAGGCATTGATCTCTGGATTGACTGATTCGATCCTTTCCAAATAGCTCTCCACGATCTGCCGGGAGGTGACCTCCCCCTTATCCAGCATGTCCCTGATTTTCAGAACGGTCAGATTAGTAGTCTTCATATTCCACCTCAAGCACCGCCGGTACCAGGAAATAGTTTTCGATCCGCTCCGGTGCATTCATCAGGGCTTTGTCAACCCCAAAGCCTTCTTTCACCAGGTCTTCACGGTATTTGTTCTCGATATAAACCGGGTTTACGGTGATCTCCACACTCTTTGTGTCCACAGCCGCCAGCTGCTCCACATACACCAGTATGTTGTTCAGGTCCTTGGCCAGCCCAAGTTTTTCCTCATCCGTGAACTTTAATCTTGCAAGCTCAGCAATGTGTTCCACATCTTTTTTAGAAACCGACATACTTACCTTCCTATCTGTAGTTTGTAAATTGTATTGCGAAATCAAAATCTGCCGCTTTCAAAGCCGTGATGGCCGTCTGCAGATCATCCTTGTTTTTTCCGGTGACCCGGACCACATCCCCCTGAACGGAGGGAGTCACTTTCAGCTTCAATTCCTTGATCTTCATGGTGATCTTCCTGGCTTGATCCTTGTCCAGTCCCACTCTGATCTTGATCGTCTGTTTTACCCGGCCGCCCAGGGAAGGTTCAATTTTACCATACTCAAAGGATTTTAAATTGACCCCCCGCTTTACCAGCTTGCCTTCCAGCACATCGATGATATTGCTCATTTTCATATCATCGGTGGTATCCAGATTGATCTCTTCTTCCTTGCGTTCGATTTTAGTATTGGAGCCCTTGAAGTCAAATCGATTGACGATCTCCTTTTCCGCCTGGTTTAACGCATTGTCTACTTCCTGCATATCGACCTGCGATACGATATCAAATGATGCATCTTTTGCCATATTATCCTCCCAATATTTCAATTTAAGTTATAAGTATATTTACTGCTTTGACTAGGGTGCCGCTTAAAACAGCCCGGTGATTTAGCGGCATCATGGTCTCCTGCGCTTGATCCAGGCAGGCCAAACGGTCGATCCTAGAAGATTTTCGTGCTTAACAGGTAGGCGGCTACCACCGACATGGCCGCAAACATGACAGAATAGATCCGATAGGTGGGAAAGTGCCTGGAATCGAGAATGCTGGTCACAGTCCATAGCAGGAATGTGATCAAGAGGACCGTCAGGAGGGTCTGGGATGTATCAAAGAAATCAGTGACAAATAGGCTGAATGAAGCCAAAAATGTCATGATCACCGTGACCAGGGCCACCGGTATCATCAGCCAGGACAGGATCCGGATGATCAAACCGACGGTCAAGGCAGTATCATTTTTTTTGAATGTATCCATTATTTAAGCATCTCCTCAAATTCATCTTCGTTCAGCGTTTTAACGCCCAAGGCCTGAGCCTTCCCCAGCTTGCTGCCGGCCTCCCCGCCATAGAGCAGAAAATCGGTTTTTTTGCTGACGGATCCCTGGGGCAATGCGCCCAAGGCCAGCAATTTATCCTCAATTTCCTTCCGGGTGTAGTTTGTCAGCGTCCCCGTCACCACTACGGTTTTCCCGAGGAATGGACTGGCTTTGACTTCTTCGTCAGCGGCCGCCACCGGCTGCACACCCAGTTCCAAGAGTCTTGCAATCTCCTCTTGGACAAGTTCTTCCCGGAAGAAGTTCACAATATTGTTGGCCACGATATCACCGATATCAGGCACCTGGAGGAGTTCTTCATAGGTTGCCGCCATGATTCCCTGGAGAGTTTTGAACGCCTTGGCCAGATCCCGGGAGGTCTTCAACCCCACGTTCTGGATCCCCAGTGCGTATATGAAGTTGGTGAGCTGGGGCGTCTTGGATTTCTCGATCGCCTGAAGCAGGTTGTCGGCTTTTTTATCCTTGGTCTTGGGGAGTTTCAAAAGATCTGCCTTCGTCAGGGTGTAAAATTCCGACACTTTTTTCAGGTCCAGCTCCGTGAAGAAGGCTTCGGCAGTCTTCTCCGATATCCCCTCGATGTTCATGGCATCCCGGGAGGTGAAGTGGACCATGGTCTTGACCAGCTGCGGCTTGCAGGCCAGGGTGTTGTCGCAGAAGTAATGGGCGCCGATGAGGTGCAGTTTCGTCCCGCAGGCCGGGCAGTATTCCGGGGCCTGGATTTCCGTCACCGGATTATCGTTTAAAACCGTGCCCATGATCTCGGGAATCACATCATTGCTGCGCCGGATATAGACATCGGCGCCGATTTTGACGCCCTTGCGGATGATGTCGTCCATGTTGTTAAGGGTGGCCCG
>CAZOTM010000140.1:0-5863 GCA_964582675.1 uncultured Clostridiaceae bacterium | reverse complement strand
ATTGGTGGAGCAGATCAGAAAAATGCACGTTTGATGCGGTCCGCTGCCGGGTCGGAAAATTATTTAGGAAACCAAACGGGGCTCTGGTCCGTGCCCTGTGGGTTAGATCGAGGGAAAAGTTTGGACTGAGCTGATCCAACAATGGAATTGAAAAAGGGAATGGAAAAAGACCGTAACCTGGGGAGGTCACGGTCTTTGTCGTTTCATCCTGTAATATGCATCCGGATGGTTGCCCATTATGTCTGGATTACAAGGTGATGTAAGGAAGTGTATTATTCAGCGGTGGTCTCTTCAGCCTGTACAGCTGATGCAGATTTTGCGAATTTCTTTTTGAACCGGTCAACTCTGCCGCCGACATCAACAATCTTCTGCTTACCTGTGAAGTATGGATGGCACTGAGAGCATATTTCGACTTTAAGTTCGTTCTTTACAGAACCTGTAGTGAACGAATTCCCACATGCACACTTAACAACGGCTTCATGGTTGTATTTTGGATGTATGCCTTCTTTCATTTTCTCACCTCTAATCATTATTATCTGTTAAGTTGATTAACCATTAAATCTTATCAGAATAAGATGGTGGAGTCAATGAACAAAAAATAAAAAATACTGTAATAAAGGAGAAAATCCTGTATAATAGTAATCTGATAACAAATGTACCGAGGTAATCAATGGCAAAACTTTATTTTAGATATGGGGCAATGAATTCGGGCAAGTCCACCTCACTGATGCAGGTATCTTTCAACTATAAAGAGAGAGGTATGAATGCCGTTTTATTAAAACCCATGATCGACACCAAAGGCGGCAAAACCCTGACATCAAGGATCGGACTTTCCATGCAGGTGGACTATTTATGCAGGGAAACGGATGATCTGTTTAAAATAATCGAAACCATGGATAAAACCAGGCAAATCGACTGTGTGCTCGTGGACGAAGCCCAGTTTTTAAAGCAGCATCAGGTGGATGAGCTCCTCATGGTGACGGTGGTGCTGGATATACCGGTCATCGCTTACGGCCTGAGAACTGATTTTGCCCTGGAGGGCTTTGAAGGCGCCGAACGGCTCTTGTTACTGGCCCACACCATCGAAGAAATGAAAACTATCTGCCAATGCGGCCGAAAAGCCCTGCTCAACGGGCGCAAGGTCAACGGGGAGTTCGTATTCACCGGGGAGCAAATCGCCATCGATGACCAGGACAGCGTTGAGTATCAGGCACTATGTCCGAAATGTTATTTTAAGGCCAAAGCAGAATACTTTAAAGCCATGGAACATCCAAAGGGAGAAAAATAAATGAAAAACGTTGGAGGTCAAGCCGTTCTGGAAGGTGTAATGATGCGTGGCTCAGCCTGTGTGGCCACCTCCGTCAGAACCACCGACGGCATGATAGCAACCTTGGCACAGCCATTGGGCAAGCAGCAGGGAACCTACAAACGGCTGCCCATCATCAGAGGGGTAGTCAACCTCATCGATTCAATGATCGTTGGGATCAAAGTAATGAACTATTCCGCCTCATTTTATGAGGAGGAGGACACCGAGGAGGAGGAATCACGCCTCTTTCAATTGATTGACAAAGTCACCAAAGGGCGGGGTGAAGAGGTGGTGTCCTATTTCACCGTGGCATTGTCCTTGATCATGGCGTTGGTGCTGTTTACTGTTCTGCCGACATTTATTGCCGGCTGGTTCCGGAATTTAGGGGTCTCCAGATTGGGGATAAATTTCATGGAAGCCGGCATCAAGGTCCTGTTTTTTTTACTGTATCTGCTGGGTATCAGCCGGATCCCTGAAATCGACCGGGTATTCCGGTACCACGGTGCGGAGCATAAGGTCATCGCCGCCTACGAAAATAATCTGGACCTGACGGTGGAGAATGTCAGAAAGTCTTCAAGATAT
This sequence comes from uncultured Clostridiaceae bacterium, assembly GCA_964582675.1. GTDB lineage: Bacteria > Bacillota > Clostridia > Clostridiales > Clostridiaceae > JG1575. The sequence continues at coordinate 3,975 of CAZOTM010000140.1, read as the reverse complement.
CATGCCAGATGCGGCACGAATTTCATGTTTCTGGTATTGATGGTGTCCATCGCCGTGTATTCCTTATTGCCCTTTACCGATCCCTTGATTCGGGTCGTATCCAAAGTCCTGCTCATCCCGGTGGTGGCCGGGGTTACCTTTGAACTGCTAAGGTGGCTGGGGAAATCAGAATCAGTTTTATCCAGGCTGATCTCGGCCCCGGGGAAAATGATGCAGCGGATCACCACCAAGGAACCGGATGACGCCATGATCGAAGTGGCGATCACTGCCCTGAAACGAAGCGAAGGAATACCCTACACGGTGCGGGAACTGAAGCTGTTTGCCAACGATATATTAAAGGGCCTGGATACAGCGGCCTTAGACCGTGATGTCATTATGAGCCATGTTCTCCGCTATGACCGGGCATATTTGTTTACTCATCCGGACCAGGAAGTGTCCAATGAAAAGTTTGAGGAATTTAAACAGCTGATTTATGATAGACGCAAGCACAAGCCGATCAGCTACATAACCGGCGTGAAGGAATTCATGGGGCATGATTTTCTGGTGAATGAGCATACTTTGATCCCCAGGGCGGATACGGAAACATTGGTCATCAATGCGGAAACCATTCTGCACAACCTGGAGATCGTGGAGGGTGTGCGAGACTTTCGGATTTTGGATATGTGCTCCGGCTCCGGGGCCATTGGACTGTCCCTGATAAAACGCTTCCCCAAAGCCCAGCTCACCTTGATCGATATCAGCGGGGAAGCCATGGAGGTCGCCCGTTTGAATGCTGAAAAACTGGGAGTAGTCGACCGATGCCAGTTTTTTGTCAGCGATCTGTTCAGTCACTCGGAGATCAAGGGGGATTTTGACATGATCGTCTCGAATCCCCCCTATATAAAATCCGGGGAAGTGGGCACTCTGGCACGGGATATCAGGGAATGGGAGCCGAAGTCGGCATTGGATGGCGGTGTTGACGGACTGGATTTCTACCGGAAAATCACCGACAAATCCAGACAATATCTAAAAGACGGCGGATGGCTGATGTATGAGATCGGGTCGGATCAAAAAGACGGCGTGACCGATATTTTCCGGCAGTTTAAATTTACCGAGCCGGAGACCTTCCAGGATCTGGCCGGACATACCAGAGTGGTCAGTGCGGCATATATCCACGATTTGTAGCTGCTCAACAGGAATCAGAGGACAAATGAACGGCAGGAACAGGACGCTTAAAATCAATGGAGGTATATTATGCTGGAAAGGCTTAACTTTATAGAAAACAAATACGATGAATTATCCCATCAGATCGCCGACCCCAAGATCATGGAGAACCAATCACAATGGCAGAAGCTGTTGAAGGAACACTCTGAGTTGGAAGCTGTGGTGACAAAATATCGGGAGTACAAAAAGGCGGAGGAGGAATTAACCGCCAATAAGGATCTTTTAAATGAAGACATCGATCAGGACATGCGGGATATGATCCATGAAGACAATAAGAGTTTGAGCAAGCGCATGGAGGAAATCGAGGGGGAGATCCAGCTTATGCTCATCCCCAAGGACCCCAACGATTCGAGGAACGTCTTCGTGGAGATCAGGGGCGGGGCCGGCGGGGACGAAGCGGCCCTGTTTGCCCACTCTCTTTACCGGTTGTATACCCGGTATGCGGAAGTCCGCAACTGGAAAACCGAGATTATGAGTGTCAACGAGACGGACATCGGTGGATTCAAGGAAGTCATCTTCATGATCAAGGGAGAAGGCGCCTATTCCAGACTCAAGTATGAATCCGGCGTTCACCGGGTGCAGAGGGTGCCTGAAACCGAAAGCTCCGGCCGGATCCACACATCCACGGTAACCGTCGCGATCATGCCGGAAGTGGATGATGTGGAAGTGGAGATCGGTCCCAATGATTTGCGAATCGATGTCTACCGTTCTTCCGGCAACGGGGGACAGTCGGTCAATACCACGGACTCGGCGGTCCGGATCACCCACCTGCCATCAGGCATTGTGGTTGCGGTGCAGGATGAAAAATCCCAGCTGAAGAACAAAGACAAGGCGTTGAAGATCCTCAAAGCCAGGCTGTTTGAAATCGCTGAAAACGAAAGAAACAAGGGGATCGCTGATGAGCGGAGATCCCAGGTCGGTACCGGGGACCGGTCCGAGCGCATCCGTACCTACAACTACCCCCAGGGGCGGGTCACCGATCATCGGATCGGGTTGACCCTCTATAAGCTGGATTCCTTTATGGAGGGAGACATCGATGAAATGCTGGATTCCCTTACCAAGTATGATCAAAGTGAAAAACTCAAATTGATGGGTCAAAACGTTTAATTTAGGGATGTGCAGAGCAGACATATTGTCTGAATAAACAGAAACGATCCGATCATCAAAATTTCGAAAAAGCAGCTAGAGGACGTTATAGCTGCTTTTTTTAGAGTGGAAACAGTCAGTAAACAGTAAGAATGTGTTAATTATGAACGTTATGGGTGGTTGAACTGCCGGAATGGATTATAATTGAAAATAAAGCGTTAAAACAGCTAAGGCGTTTTGCCGGTTGGTTTTATGACCAGGTCACTCCCGGCAGATTCAACCCCAGAGCGGAAAGAAGCAGCAAATTGAAAGAGGAACTAAGATTGCCAACCGAGAAGGTAGACCTGACCGGTTTGAACGAAACAGACTATCAAAATGCGATAAACCGAGGCGGCGGGATCATTAAAGACGGCGGCATCGTCGCCTTCCCAACGGAAACCGTCTACGGCCTTGGTGCCGATGCCTTCAACAGCGAGGCAGTCAGGCTGATCTTCACGGCCAAGGGCAGACCGGCGGATAATCCGCTGATCATCCATGTGGCGGATAAACAGATCCAGCGGGTCGTAGAAAAGATCCCGGAAAAGGGCAGGATCCTGATGGATAAATTCTGGCCTGGACCATTGACCATCATCTTCCAAAAAGCTGCCGGCGTCCCGGATATTACCACGGCAGGCTTGGCGACGGTGGGGGTCCGAATGCCGGACAATCAATGTGCCCTGGATTTGATCAAAGCGGGCGGAGGGTTTATTGCTGCTCCGTCGGCCAACATATCCGGCCGGCCATCCCCTACCAATTTTGAACGCAGTGTCCACGATCTGGACGGGCGGTGCCATCTGATTCTCGGGTTGGATCAGGCAAAATTCGGCCTGGAATCAACCATCATTGACGTGACGACGGAACCGCCGGAACTGTTAAGGCCGGGGGCAGTCACTCTGGAAATGCTCCGGGAAGCCATTGGGGAAGTTAAATACCTGAAACCGAAGCAGCTGGAGGCTGGGGAAAAACCTCGGGCCCCTGGCATGAAATACCGGCATTATGCCCCGCGGGCGGAGGTCACGATAGTAAATGGGCCCAATGAAAAGACGCTTGAATTTCTCCTCGGATTCGCCCAAGCCAATGGGGACGCCATGGTCATTCTGATTTCCGACAGCCTGGAGGTTGAATTGGCTAATTTAGTCCGTTTCGTGGGAGTGGAAGAAGCTTCCCGTAAAATATTTGAGACCTTGCGGCGGGCGGACGATTTAGGCTTCCGTCAAGTCTACATTCAAGGGATCAAAGAATCCGGATTGGGAATGGCTTACATGAACCGGATCAAGAAAGCGGCCGGTTATAGGTTTTTGGAGGTGGAGTAAAGGTGAAGGTGATTTTTGTCTGCACGGGGAACACTTGCAGAAGTCCCATGGCAGAATATATACTAAAAAGTATGGATCCAAAGGTGGAAGTGTCTTCGGCAGGGATCCGCGCCAATCCGGGAGAACCGATCAGCTCCCATGCGCAAAATGTCATTTTTAGAGAGCTGTCCTGCCTGGTGGATCACAGAGCCAGGGCTTTGACCCGTGATGAAATGGCAGATGCTGATCTCATCTTGACCATGACATCTACCCAGCGGGACTATTTGCGGGCCATGGGGAATTATCCGGTGTTTTCCCTAAAGGAGTACGCAGGGGAGACCGGTGATGTGGCGGA
>CAZOTM010000139.1:0-5865 GCA_964582675.1 uncultured Clostridiaceae bacterium | reverse complement strand
AATTCCACCGCTTGTCCGGCCTTGGCGGCCGAAAACAGCGTATAGAATGTCTTGAAGATTTTATAGTAGATCAGCTGGGAGGAAAAAATGAGGGTCAAGCCGACCAGAAATATTCCCACCACCCGGCGTCTGCCAACCCCCTTGAACAGGCTGGTCAGGAGAAAAACCAGAAGGGCGGCGGCTCCGGCCGACAAAGTGATGAAAATGAGACCGTCGCTGAAAAAGGCTGACTTGGTATTGATCCTCAGGATAATTTCCATATAGAGGATGGAAGCCATGAGAAAGATTATCAAATGGAACCCCTCCAGATGATCATTGCCTTTCTTATATAGATACAGTTTATTTGCTAATTTCTTTAGTATGTCCATTGTCGGCCCCTTCTTTACGCTGTCTGATCAAATCATATATTTAAGAACTAATTGAATAATCAACCGCTTATAGTTTACTTCACAATTATAAGGAAGTTAAGTATATTTAGGGGCAGAGCCGTGGAATCTTCGAATGAAATCTTCGGTCGCAATTTTCCTGAATTTCCCGAAGAGCTTACAACGGAGATTTGCCGCTGCCTAAGGGGCTGCCGTCGCTAGACCAATGAATCAACCTATGGCAATCAATCACCGGGCTTATTGGGTGCGATCTTGCTTCAATGCAGAAAAATACAGGCAGTATCAAAAAACCGCCTGCTTTTTTTCCAAACCACCTGAGTTTTCGCTGCCTTCTACAGCATCAGCCGATGATTTCCCATCAGGCGGTTTGTCTCCTGCCGCCTAAATCCGCTTCAGGCTCCTCTCAATGTCGTCGTAGGTCCGGCAGTATTTCTCAGCCCCGGTCAGAACCTCTGGATTTTTCATGGTTTCAAAGGCCGCGCCGCCGATGAATATGGCGGGGGCTTTGATGCCAAAGGTCTGCTTGATTTTTTCGATGAGCAGTTTGACGGTATCCACATGGAGGGGCATAGTGACGGACAGGAGCACGGCGTAGGGCTTCTTGCCTTTGATGGCTGAAAGCACATTGTCATAGGGGATATTGTTCCCCAGGAAAATCACATTGTGCCCATTGGCCTCCAGACGGTCGCTGATCATCCGAAGGCCGATGGTGTGGGCTTCGGCCCCTGGAACCAGGGTCAAAACCGGCCGGCCGTCGCCTCGATCGAAAAATTCCCGGTTTTTGACCATGGCCATATTATCCAGGGTCATTTCCGATATGAAGTGCTCTTTCCAGATGGACATTTCACCCAGCTCCCAAAGACTCCCGGTTTTTTTCAAACCGGCCTCAAGGAAATCCCGATAGATCGTCTCCGAAGGCACCCCTGACTGGAGTAAAGCCAGCATTATTGATTTGACCGTCTTTTTGTCCCCCTCCAGGAGTCCTTTAAAATAATCGGCAAAGCTGTAGCTGGATTTTTGACCCTCCGGCCTTGCCGCTGGCTCCAAACCGGTGACGGGCTTGTCTTCACGGCCCATCAGGTGATCCACACTGACTCCATAAAAATCAGCGATTTCACCCAGCTTTTCCAAATCCGGCAGCCGACTGCCGTTCTCATAGTTGGCGATGGTGGTCTGGCCGATCCCCAGGGAGGCGGCGACAGCCTTCTGAGTTAAGCCCCTGCCCTTCCTCAGGTCCTTCAATTTTGCCGGAAAGATATCATTCATCCGGCTATTATGTTTTGCTTCCGTTTCCATATATTCAGACTTCCTTTTCGTTTTCTTTGATCAAAGTTTGACTGCATTTTCCGGACCAATCCCGGCTTAGGAAAGGCAACTGCAAGCTTTATGACTTAATATAAACACATTTTGTGTTATATATCAATATTTTCTCGAAAAATCCTGGATTTTATTTCAATATGTAATATAATAAAAATAACCAATCAAAGCTGGACAAACCAATCAAATAATGGTCGGGTTCAGCAATAATATTAAGTTGAGGTAACGCAATGGAATCCCATTTAGCAGACTTTCTGAAAATAATTGAAACTGAAAACCGCTATGAAGCACTCCGGTTTGTCCTGGACAAGCTGGAGGAGCGCAGCCTGTCAATCCTTCAGGTCTACGAGGAGCTCCTGACTCCGGCCCTGAACCAAATGACCCCTTCCGGAAACGAGAACCTGGACATCTGGAAAGAGCATGTCCGGACCTCCATCATTAAAACCATCGTGGAGAATATGTATCCCTATGTGATTCGCGAACGGCAGACCAAGGGTGCTGCCAATGGCAGGACCGCAGCCGTCCTGTGCCCTCCCGAGGAGTATCACGATCTGGGGGCCCGCATGGCCGCCGATGTGCTGACCCTCTCAGGCTATGAGGCGATCTTTGTGGGGGGCAATACCCCTTTACAGGTTTATACCGCCGGACTAGCCGAGGCGAAAATCGACTTCATTGTCATCAGCATCTCCAACCCCTATCATCTGGTTTCGGGAAGAAACATCATTCAGGGCATCCGGGAAAAGGCGCCGGCGGTTAAAATCGTCGTCGGGGGCAATGCCATCGGTAAGCTGGGGGATCGGGCAAAGGTTCTGGAAGCCGACTATACAATGACCACTTTACACGAACTCGCCGCTTTGGAAGGAGGGCTCAACCATGAAACTGGCATTTAGCATCGCCCTCCGGTTTTTAAAATCCAGCAAGGGACAGACTCTCCTCATCGCCCTGGGTATCTCCATCGGTGTCTCCGTTCAGATCTTCATCGGCTCCCTCATTCAGGGCCTGCAAAAAAGCCTGGTGGATACCACCATTGGCAGTCAGCCCCAGATCACCATCAAGAGCACGTCCGATGACAAACTCATCAAAGACTATGCACCCCTCCTGGACAAGGTGGCCAACGATTTTCCCGGGGTCAAATATGTATCCCCGGCGGCCGACGGACCGGCTTTAATTACGGCCAATGATAAAAACTACAGCATTCTGGTCCGCGGATTGTCCTTTGACGCTGCCGAGGGCATCTACAAAATCAGGGAGCGTCTGGTGGAAGGTTCCCTGCCGACCAACCAGGACGAAGTCCTCATCGGCACCAATCTCCAACAAGAGGCAGGGGTCAGGGTGGGTGATGAGATAACCGCTCTTACCAACTTAGGCGCACCCAAGACCATGACAGTCACCGGCATTTTTGACCTCCAGGTGGCCTCCCTGAACAATTCCTGGGTTCTCACCAATCTGGCCACCGCCCAGTCCCTGTTCACCTACGACCAGCAGATTACCGGCGTAGAGATGCAGGTGGCGGATGTGTTCACAGCGGACACCACCGCCGCCGCCATCCAGGAAAGCCTTTCCCAGGAACTCAAGGTGGATAACTGGAAAGACCAGAATGCCGCCCTGCTCAGCGGACTCAACGGGCAAAGCGTCTCCAGTTACATGATCCAGCTGTTCGTTATGGTTTCTGTCCTCCTGGGTATTGCCAGTGTTTTGGCAATCACCGTGGTCCAAAAATCCAAGCAAATCGGCATCCTGAAAGCCATGGGCATCCGGGATCAGGCCTCCAGCCAGATCTTCCTGTTCCAGGGCCTCCTTCTGGGCATCGCCGGGGCAGTCCTAGGGATCCTCCTGGGCCTTGGCCTGGCTTATTCCTTCACCAAGTTCGCCCTTAAACCCGACGGCAGTCCCGTCGTTCCCCTTTTCATCGACCCGGCCTTTATCGCCCTGTCAGCCGGCTTTGCCATCGTGGTGTCTACCCTGGCTTCCCTCATTCCGGCGGGCAAATCCTCCAAACTAAATCCCATCGAGGTGATCCGCAATGCCTAATGTTATCGAACTGAAAAAAATCAATAAAATTTATGGCACCCAAATCAAGACCCAGGTGCTCTATGACCTGGACCTGACCATTCCCCAGGGCAGCTTCAACTCCATCATCGGACAGTCCGGCAGCGGCAAAAGCACCCTTCTCAATATCGTCGGCACCCTGGACCAGCCCACCACGGGAGAGGTCTATATCAACGGCCGGCGCACCGACCAGATGAAGAAAAATGAACTGGCCGCCCTGCGTAACGAGACCCTGGGCTTCGTTTTTCAGTTTCACTATCTCCTCCCGGAATTCAGTGCCCTGGAGAACGTCCTGATGCCCCAGCGCATCCAGACCGGCCGGGTTTCGGAGGACCGCCTGAAACGGGCCCATGAACTCATGGATCTGGTGGGACTCACCAAGGTCAAGAACAACCTGGCTACCAACATGTCCGGCGGTCAGCAGCAGCGGACCGCCATTGCCAGAGCCCTGATGAACGATCCAAAAATCATCCTGGCGGACGAACCCACCGGCAATCTGGATTCGGACTCCACCGAAACCATCTACAACCTGCTCCGGGATATCAATCAACAGATGGGCACCACCTTTGTTGTCATCACCCATGACCGCCGTATCGCTGAGAAAGCCGACCGGATCATTGAGATCAAAGACGGCCGGATCGCCCTGGATATCTAAAGGAGCCATGAATGATCCAAGACAGCCGGATCCACTTTATAAACGATGCCCCCCCAATCAACGATAACAACTACGTCCTCTACTGGATGCAATCCTCCCACCGCACCCGCTTTAACCATGCCCTGGAGTATGCCCTGCGGGAGGCCAACCGTCTCCAAAAGCCCCTCCTGGTCTATCTGGGTGTCACGGCCGCCTACCCGGAGGCCAATCTCCGCCACTTCCAGTTTATGCTGGAGGGCTTGCAGGCGGTGGCCGAAAATCTGGCCCGGCGACAGATTCCGTTTCTGGTTGAGCCGATCTCCCCGGAGGCAGGCGCCCTAAAATTGTCCGACCGGGCTGTCCTGATCGTGGTGGACAAGGGTTACCAGCGCCATGAGAGGGATTGGCGGAAGACCGTTGCGGAAAACGCGCCCTGCCAGGTGGTGGAGGTGGAAACCAATGTCATGGTGCCAGTGGCGGCAGCTTCCCCCAAGGAGGAGTACTCCGCAGCCACCCTCCGCCGTAAAATTGAGCATCTCATCCCCGAATACAGCCTGCCCCTGTCGGAAACCCCCCTTCACCGGTCTGACCTGCCAGGCGATCTCGTCCTACGGCTCACCGGATCAAGGGAGCTGGCCGAGCTGTTCGCAAAACTTCCCCTGGACACCAGTGTCCCGCCGGTGAGCCGCAATTTCCGTGGTGGCGAGGCGGTGGCAGAGGAGCTCCTGGAGCAATTTTTAGACCATGGCCTGACCGGCTACGCCACGGAGCGCAACGATCCGGCCTATGGTGTCACTTCAAATCTGTCCCCCTATCTCCATTTCGGGCAGCTGTCCCCCCTGGAGATTTACCTTAAGCTGCTGGCTATCCATTCGGAGGACAAGCGGTCCTTTCTCGATGAACTCATCATCCGCCGGGAGCTGGCGGTAAATTTTGTGTACTACAACCCGAATTATGATACCTACGATGCGATAACCTCCTTTGCCAGGGAGACCCTGGACCGCCATGCCCAGGATATCCGCCTGCCCCTGTATGACCTTCCGAAACTTGAGGCCGGTGCCACGCATGACCCCTATTGGAATGCGGCGCAGCAGGAAATGGTCCAGACGGGAAAAATGAACGGCTACATGCGGATGTACTGGGGCAAAAAGGTGATTGAATGGTCCCCCTCCCCTGCGGAAGCTTACCGGCGCCTGGTCTATCTGAACAACAAATACAGCCTGGATGGCCGGGATCCCAACGGCTACGCCGGTATCGCCTGGTGCTTCGGCAAGCATGACCGGGCCTGGGCGGAACGGCCCATTTTCGGCAAGGTCCGCTATATGAACGACAAGGGCCTCCAGCGAAAGTTCCGCATCGATGACTATGTGGCTAAAGTTAATCAGCTGAGAACGGAGACACCATAAACACCGCGGCTCATTCATCCTGGATTCCCGTTGAATTATAACGTGTAAAACCGAAAATCGTTGATATTACTCA
>CAZOTM010000138.1:0-5924 GCA_964582675.1 uncultured Clostridiaceae bacterium | reverse complement strand
AATCAGCTGTTTCCATACATGCGCTTCTCTTCATCGGTCAGTGAATTGGCAAAGTTTCTTTTTATCCCGATGATGTGCTCCAGTTCATTCACATATTCATAGAGGGAGGCCCGGTTTTCAAACTCTTCCCTGGTCTTGGGCAGTTCCATGGTACGGAAGATATTCCTCCGTTCATCAAGCTCAGTAAAGGCAGCCTCCACTGAATTTGCCTCCCCCACCTGCTCTGCCACATATTGGGTCAGTTTCGCCGCCATTTCCGACTTGGCGTTGGTGTACCTGACATTTTGGATGTATTTCCCCATGTAGCGGAGGATATCATACTGCTTGCTGCGCATCTCCATATACCTGACAAAGTAAGTGGAATTGCCCTCCGGGTGGTTGGAAGCGTCAAGCAGCGCCCGATCCATCCCTGCCTTCAGGCTGGCTTCCAGGCTGCGCATCCGGCTTTCGTCGGGTTTGGCATCAAGGGGCTTTTGCAGGCACTCCTCCATATCCAGCAATACCCTTTTCATATTGGCTTCGATGAGGGCAATGTCCTCTTTCAGCTTGCCTTCAACACTCGGTATATAAATATTCATCAACAGCCCAATCCCTGCCCCGATCACCATCTGCATGAATTCATTGAGGAGCCAGCTGGGAGCGACGGACTTTACCGAGAGCAAGTGGGTCACCAGTACCGAACATGGCACGATGGCATCGTGAAAGCCAAACCTGACCGTGATGGGAATAAACACGAGAAGATAAACCCCAAAGGCGGGCGCATTGAACCCGATGACTGAAAACACCAGGGTACCGGTGGCCAGAGCCAAAATGGTGGCAATAAAACGCTGTTTGGCCATATCCCTGGACTTTTGTTTGGTATTTTGAACGCTCAAAATCACGATGATCCCGGAATTGGCCGCATAACTCAGCCCCAGCAGCTGAGAAATAAATATAGCCAAGGCTGCTCCCACTGCCGTTTTCAAAGTCCTGTAGCCTACAATCTTCTGTAGCTTCTGTAGCCTTTCCATCCGCTCCACTCCATTCATTCCCCTTCGAATCTTCACTGTTCACAATTAATTGACCTGGTGTTATTAATATACGCCTTCAGACCATCCATTTCAAAGGTTTATGGACGATCAAGCGGAATCGGCCGAAAAAAAAGCTGAAGCCCCATTCAGGAAGGACCTCAGCTTTTCTGACCAGCAACCCTATTACCTCATTTATGTCCACTGCTCTCAACGTCACTGCGCCGATGAATCAATCGATTTTCAGGAGTCTGGCATTTATTGCCACGATGACGGTGCTCAATGACATGAGTACCGCCCCCAATGCCGGACTGATGAGGATGCCCTGATTGTAGAGCACTCCTGCAGCCAGGGGGATGGCAAGGAGATTGTAGCCGGTAGCCCAGGCAAGGTTTTGGATCATCTTCCGATAGGTTGCCCGGGAAAGTTTGAGGATATTAACCACATCCAAGGGATTGCTGCGCACCAGGATGACATCTGCCGTCTCGATGGCTACATCCGTTCCTGCGCCGATGGCGATGCCCAGGTCAGCCTTGGCCAGGGAAGGCGCATCATTGACTCCATCACCGGTCATCCCAACTACCCTGCCCGCCTCATGGAGGCTGTCGATTTTGGCAGCTTTTTCCTCCGGGAGGACTTCAGCAAAGATCTTGTCGATCCCGATTTTCTTCCCCACATAGGCAGCAGCTCGCTTATTATCCCCGGTCAGCATGATGGATTCCACCCCCATGGTCTTCAGGGTGTTGACCGCTTCAACGGCGGATTCCCGGATGATGTCGGTGAGGGCGATGTAACCAAGGAGTCTGCCTTTCTCCAGCAGGAAGACCACGGTTTTGCCTTCCTGGGCCAGTGTCTTAAAGCGGGCATCATCGAATTCGATGTTTTCCGCCCGTAAGTAGCCCGGGCTCACCACCATGATCGCCCTGCCCTGGACCGACGCCCGCAGACCCTTTCCCGTCAGGTTCTGATAGTCACGGACTTCAAGGGCGGGCAGACCCCGCTTTTTGCCTTCATTGACAATTCCCCGGGCAATGGGATGTTCTGAGTTCAGTTCCACGGAATAAGCCAGGGTGAGGAGATCCTCCTGGGTGGTTCCTATTTCATGGATATCCGTCACACCGAACTCCCCTTCGGTCAGGGTTCCGGTCTTGTCAAAGACGATGGAATTGATCCGCCTGGCGTTCTCAAAGGCTGCCCGGTCGCGGATCAGGAGTCCCCGCTTCGCGCCGATGCTGGTGGATACAGCGGTGACCAATGGGGTCGCAAGTCCCAGGGCATGGGGGCAGGAGATGATGATGACGGTAACCGCCCGTTCGACAGAAAAATCCAGGCCTGCACCCAGGATCATCCAGACGACAAAGGTCAGGGTACCGGCTGTGACCGCAATATAAAACAGCCACCTGGCAGCGGTATCCGCCAGCCGCTGGGTGTTGGATTTGGATTCCTGGGCCTCTTTGACCAGCTTGATGACCTGGGACAGGAACGTATCATCCCCTACCCGGTTCACCCTGAATCTCAAAATGCCTTCCCCATTGATGGAGCCGCCGATAACTTCATCCTCTGCTCCCTTGTCCACCGGAACGGACTCTCCGGTGACCATGGACTCATTCACTGCCGACTCACCCTCAAATATCAATCCGTCGATGGGGATCTTCTCCCCCGGCTTGACGAGGACCGCATCACCCGTCCGGAGTCTTTTTACTGGCACTTCCTCGATCGTTCCGTCAGACAGGATCAGATGAGCGGTTTCCGGCATGAGCTTAAGGAGTTCCTCCAATGCTTTTGATGCCCCCATGACCGACTTCATTTCGATCCAGTGACCCAAGAGCATGATGACGATCAGTGTAGCCAGCTCCCAGAAGAAGTCATTCCCTGCCAGGACGAAGACCGTCAGTGAGCTGTAGACATAGGCTACGGTAATGGCCAAGGCGATGAGCATCATCATGGCCGGTGCTTTTTTCTTAAACTCGTCCCACGCCCCTGTCAAAAACGGCTTCCCGCCATAGACGAAAAGCAGGGTGGAAAGTCCGAATAGAAGATAGGAATCTCCGGGGAACCTCCAATCCACTCCAAGGAACATTTGGATCATGGGAGATAGGGCGAGTATTGGCACCATGAGGATCAGGGAGAAGAAAAACCTCCGCCTGAAGTCCGCCACCATCATGGCATGATGGTCGTGGTGACCGCCATGCTCCCCATCACCATGTTCCCCACCGCCATGGTCCATTTCCCCGGGTTCGGTGCCGCCATGGGTCATACCCTCATGGTTCATGCCCTCATGGTCCATGCCCTCATGGTGCTTTGCTCCGGATTCCCCAGCTGCCTGGGGCATGCCTCCCGGGTCTATGGCCCCCGGGGGCACTGTTCCATGGGACGTAGTTCCGTGCGCCATTGAATAATGGTCCGTCTCTCCATGAAATTGCTGCGCCTCCCCTTGGGCAGGGCGCTTCATCTCCGGATCTTGACTTTGCAGAGGCTTCATTGCATGGTGATCCGTGTGGTCCTGCCCGCTGCGCTTTGGCTCATTGTGCTCATGCCCGCTATGGTGATCCTTCAATCCATCCTTATTTTCCCCGCCCTCATGGATATGACCTGGGGACTTATGAGCATCCGATCTCAAGGGGTGCCCAGGCGTCTTGGTTGCACTATTTCGATCATCCATTATTACACCTCTTTCCAAGTGTGGAACTAATGATTGCTTTATTGCTGGATATTGGTTGATCGGTATCATTGGCTTTTATCCATGCTCATCCCGTAAGATAGGGCGTTGACTGCCGTCTGATGTTGCGGAAAGTCGCCCAGTCTCTGATCCGATTTGGACCAGACGCCGCCAGGCGGCATCTTTCAACCATGGGCTGTGGCCAATCCGTTATAGATACCAATCCCTTTGATGATTCGATTATACCCACAAAGTCCCTTGACTCTGCGGGTTTTGAGCTATTTTCACAGTCTCTTAACAACATGGTCATACCATGGTTTTACAAAACCTTTTGACCCCTGTATATTTACCAAGCTGCCCAAAAAAAATAAAGCCCACGAAACCATGGTGGACTTCGTGAGGCTTACTTTGTATGATCCAGGGATTTACTGTGGATTGATTCAAAAATGCACATCGATGGAGGCCCGTTGGCTGGACAGATCGATGACCGTTTCCCCCTGGTCGGTCATTGAAATATGGATCATCCCATCCAGCGACTCTTTGATGTAGGCATTCATCTGACCCTTGACGGGGGAAGCCAGCTTTACCGGATGGTCCTGCTTCGCCTCCAAGGCCACCCGGTACCTGCCCTTTTGAATGATGGCGGTAAAACTGTTCCCGTTCACCTGAAAGTCGATCAGATGGCTGCCTTCGATGGAGCTGAAACGGTATTCTTTCCCCTGGTGGTGGAGCATAAGAAAGAAACCCTTGGCAAATCGGCCAAGCATGGGCACAGTGGCATAGCTGAAAACACAGGAGCTGGCTTCCCAATTATTGGCATGGACCCAGACATATTCCCTGGGAAAGCCATTCCCCCAGTCTTTTTCGATGTAACCGCCAGCAGCCTCCATCTCCCAGCAGGATGCTCCGATCATCAGTTCTCCCTTTACCCGGTGGTGCATACTGATGATGGAATGATTGCACTCGTTTGGAAAATGAGTCAGCCAGCCCATGATATTGGGCCGCATAAAAAATTCCCGGATCGTTTCAAACGGTCCAAACGCCAGATCCCCTTTGACCTCTCTTCCCGCCATTTCAAAATCAAGTTGGATGCCCTGCTCTGAAAACCGATTGTTCCCAATTTTAAGGACGAAGGGATCCCTTTCCCAGGCCAGCTCCTCAATGGGATAGGAGATATAGGCGGTCTGGTGATCCAGGCTGCTGGTGAACTGGATAAAGGCATGTTCCGTACCCCGATGGGTGGCATAGCCCAGGATGACCGAAACCATCAAATCATTCACCCGGTCATCGATCTTGCAGAACCAGCCTTCAAAGGATTCGGGTTTATCCAAACCGACCATAATTCCAAATTGTTTCATGAGTACCTCATTTTGATCAAACCCTTGCTTGAATGATATTGGTTAAAACTATCCAAAAACACCGGGCCCCACTTCAACCGCAGTCTCCAGTGCTTTGATGGCTCTGTGGGGCTGGTCCAAGGGTAAACCCGGTGTTTTGATCCGTTTTTGGTATTATCAAGTGGTGCGCCCAGAGGGATTCGAACCCCCGGCCAACTGGTTCGAAGCCAGCTACTCTATCCAGCTGAGCTATGGGCGCATAGTCAGTTGATTCAATAATTCAATATAATCTGAAATGCCAAAAATGTCAATGGAGGTACTCTTCAGTAACCATCTCACAACCGAACTATGGCTCCCTCGGCGGACTTATGGCTGAATCATTTTATCTCCACAATGATTTCGATCTCCACAGGAAAATTGAAGGGGAGAACATTGGTGCCAATGGCCGAACGGGCATGTCTGCCCTTGTCGCCAAAAATCTCCACCAGGAGGTCGGATGCGCCATTGATCACCTTGGGCTGGTCATAGAAGTCCGGGCTGCTGGCAACAAACCCCACAAGCTTGACAAACTGCTCCACCCGGTCCAAATCACCCAATTCCTGTTTCAGAACGCCCAGGATATTGATCATGGTCTGCCGGGCGGCTTGATACCCTTCCTCAATGGACAGGTCCTGTCCCAGCTTGCCCTGGAAAAGCAACTGTCCATCCGTCATCGGTCCATTGCCTGACAGGTATAACAGGTTGCCGGTTCTTCTCCCCAGAACATAGTTCCCCATTGCCTTTGTCTTTCCAACCACTTCAATCCCCAATTCCTGCAATCTTTTGTCAATGTCTGACATTTCATCGTCTCCTCGTTTATCTTTGTCTAGCTTTGTTTATCATTTCCCGTTTAGCATTGTTTATCTTTGCCCGTTTAGCTTG
>CAZOTM010000137.1:0-6004 GCA_964582675.1 uncultured Clostridiaceae bacterium | reverse complement strand
TCCGCAACGAGAACAGCGTGCCCAAGGTGAAGTTCGCCACCCTGGGATTGTTCCGATCCACCGAGGTGCCGGAGATCGAAACCAGGTTGATCCAGGCCAGCCGCAATGATCTCTCTTACGGCGCCAAGGGCATCGGCGAAATCGTCGTCGTCCCGGCGGCCCCTGCCCTCCAGAATGCCTATTTCCAAAAAGACGGGGTCTTCCGGACCTCCCTGCCCCTGGAGGATACCTTCTACCGGAAAAAAAAGTAACCCCCAGATCTTAATCAACCATGGAAAGATCATCCTCCCGCTTCCGGAGTCAGAGATGATGAACTGTTTCCAGCGGAGACCACGCCATGAAGGATACCCAACCAGTTAACCATACTGCTAACAATATTGATCACCATTTGGATCGCCATGCAGATGCTCCGACAGATACTGCATCAGTTAGTGCATCAGATAATCCTGCAAATGAACCTGTCTATACCAGTGAAGACAGCACTATCACTGAGTTGTCTCCTCTTGCCAGACTTCCCAAACCAACTCCCGAACAAATCATGGATGACTTCTGCCTGGAAAAAGGCAGAAGTCATGCCATTGTCGGCTCCGGCGGGAAAACCACCCTTCTCTGGTATTTGACCGGGGTCTTGAACAGCGCTGGGGAACGGGTCACTGTGACCACCTCCGCCCGGATGATGATCCCGGCGGAGGGTTCTTTCAGTGTATTCGCAGACTCCCTGGCGGACTTTGCTCAAGCCGCCGGGACGAATGATCCGGTGATTTTGGCCGGCAGACCCGATGGGGCTGTTCCCGGCAAAATCGGCGCCTTGACCCAGGGAAATTTTAAGCGCCTATCCAGGGGAGACCGCTACCTCCTGGCCGAGGCCGACGGCTCACGCCGGCTGCCGTTGAAATGGTGGTATCCCCATGAACCGCCGGTGTTTTCGGATGTATCGGTGACCTATGGGGTCCTCCCCATCCGTGTCTTAGGGGAAGCCATTACGGAAACCAACACTTATTTTGCGGAGGGTCTGATCCAGGCCACCGGCAAATCCAGCTGCGATTTGAGTGTCCTGAAGGAGATCGTCCTGAATGAGTCCGGTCTGTTTAAAAATTCCCATGGAAAAAATATCCTCGTCATCAACCAATGCGATTCGGACGCCCTCCTCGGGGAGGCCGTCCGATTGATCGAATATATCCTGCAGGATCAACGCAGCGCCTGCCTTTACCGCATCATCACCACCAGCTTAAAGGAACAAATCAATGAAAATTACCGCCATTATTCTTGCCGCCGGCTCTGCCACCAGGATGAAGCAAAATAAACTGAAACTGGAAATCGGGGGGGAGCGGATCCTGGACCGTGTAGCGGCAGCGGTCCAAGCCGCCGGTTTCCACGAAGTCCTCCTGGTCGTCAACGAAGCCTGGCCCGCCGCCTACCCGGGGATCCGGACCGTGGTCAATCCTGAAGCCTCGGAGGGTGCCGCTTCTTCCATCCGCAGGGGCGTAAGCTCCAGCTCAGAGGATACTTCCGGCTATGCCTTCATCATGGGCGACCAGCCCTTTTTAACAACAGCTACCTTGACCGCCCTGATCCAGGAGTTCAAGGAAAATCCCCTGAAGATCCTCCAACCCCGCTATCAGGGCAAAAGCGGATCACCGGTCATCTTCCCGGCTTTCCTTAAACCCGAACTGCTTCGCTTGACCGGAGATACAGGGGGCCGGGCAGTCATCAAGGCTCACCCGGAACTCCTCCGCCTGGTTGATTTTGAGGATGAGGGAGAACTTATGGACATCGACACCATGGCGGACTATGACAAAGCCGCTTTGGGGCGAAAAACCTGCCTGATCCGAGGCGGCGGCGACCTGGCCACCGGTGTCGCCCATGCCCTGTTTGAAAGGGGTTATCGGGTGCTGATCACTGAGACTGCCCGCCCCTCCTGCATCCGCACCGAGGTGGCCTTTGCCTCGGCGGTCTTAAAAGGCAGCCATACGGTGGCTGGGGTCACGGCGGTCTTGATCCAGCACCCCAAGGACCGGTTCGCCCTCTGGCAAGACAGTAAAATCCCCGTTCTCCTGGACGAACAATTGGATTGCCTCCGGGAAGTCAAACCGGACATCCTGGTGGATGGCATCCTGGCAAAGAAAAACCTGGGGACGGCCAGGTCCATGGCTGACCTGGTGATTTGCCTGGGGCCGGGCTTTACCGCCCCGGAAGACTGCCATGCGGTGATCGAAACCATGCGGGGGGATCATCTGGGTGATATCATCACCCATGGCGCCGCCCTCCCCAATACCGGCGTCCCCGGGCTGATCAACGGCTTCGCCAGGGAACGGGTCATTCATTCCCCCGCAGACGGGACCATCCAGCCCCTCAAGCACATCGGTGATATTGTAAGGGCCGGGGAACCCATCGCCCTGGTGGGTAATACCCCTGTCCTAACAAAAATCTCCGGTCTTCTGCGGGGACTCATCTATGAGGGCTATCCGGTAACCACCGGTCTGAAAATCGCCGATGTGGATTCCCGGCTTGACCGGAGCCTGGCTTTCACCATTTCCGATAAAGCCGCCCTCCTGGGTCAGGCCGTGCTTCAGGCGATCCAGCAATTAAACGGCTGAGGCCAGGAAAAATCATCAACCAAATCCTCATGGAAATTACTGACTTTGGACCGGAGCCCAATAAGGCTCCGGTTTTCCTTTACAGAATATTAACACCCCGTCCATTGATAATAGTTATCATATGGCCTATGCTAAGTACAGGTTGATAAACACTATCAATTAACCCGGTTTACCCAAAGGTAAGCCAACAAAGATAGGCAGGCATGCATAAATGCACCCAACAAAAAAACTAAACGACCACACCTTATGGAGGAAAAATTAATGAGTAACATAAAACTACCCGAACTGGGCTATGAGTATAACGCACTGGAACCGCACATCGATGGAAAAACCATGGAGATCCACCACACCAAGCATCACCAGGCCTACATCGACAACCTCTTAAAGGCGCTTAAGGAAAAAGACGGCGGAGCAGACAAGGATTATACAGAGGAAGATGTCCTCCACCTGATCCGCACCTTGAAGTCCATCAACGCCCCGGAAGCTGTCCTCACGCAAATCCGCAACAATGGCGGCGGTCATATTAACCACACCTTTTTCTGGAGGATCATCGGCCCCGGCAAGGGTGGCAGCCCTTCCGGCAGCCTTGGTGAGGCCATCGTGGCCACCTTCGGCAGCTTTGATCAGTTCAAGGACCAATTTGCCCAAGCTGCTGCCAAGCGCTTCGGTTCAGGCTGGGCCTGGCTGGTAAAGGATAAATCCGGAAAATTGGAAGTCCTTTCCACCCCAAATCAGGACAGCCCGGAAACCGACGGCAAAAAGCCCATCCTGGGCATCGACGTTTGGGAACACGCCTACTATCTGAACTATCAGAACCGGCGCCCGGACTACGTCAAGGCATTCTGGAACATCGTCAACTGGGATGAGGCAGACCGGCTCTACAACGAATAACTAAGGACAACATCAATTGATCAATGAATTTGAATAAACCCCAGACAAGAGGTCAGGATCACCTGGCCCCTTGCCTGGGGTTTTTGATTCACCGCAGTTATTTCCAGGCGATCATCATTGGGAAACGCCCCCCGGGGGGCAGCTGGTCAGCCCTGCCTCCCATTAGCCAGCCTGGACTCACCTGACCCGTCGGGTTATTCCCTCGGGTTGTTGCCCCGGTTATCTCCCTTATCTGACCCTGCCATCCGCTGCTTTCGGACAGAGGCTGTCGGGATGTTCATCTCTTCCCGGTATTTGGCGACGGTCCGCCGTTTGATCCGAAGATCCGCCTGGTTTAGGACTGCCGTGATTTTTTCATCGGACAGGGGCTTCCCCGCCGCCTCGTTTTTGATGATCCCTTTGATTTTCGCCTGAAAATGGGCCTTGGCGAAGGGCTGCCCATTTTTTTGCTGAATCCCCCGCTGGAAAAACAGCTTCAAATGGATGAGGCCTCTTGGCGTATCAATATATTTGCTCCTGGCCGTCCTGGAGATGGTGGAAATGGACAGTCCCGTTTCTTCAGCGATCCGGGCCAGGGTCAAAGGCTTCAAGTAATCGCTCCTGCCCTCCAGATAGTCCCTTTCATTCCCGGCGATGGCGGTAATGACATTTTTCAAAGTGGTGTTGCGTTTGGCGATGAATTTGGCCAGGTTCACCCCTCTGGCAACATACTTCTGCAGGGCTTCCCGATCCTTTTCAGCAGATGACTCCAGCAAAGCGATAAATTTCCGGCTGATATGGATCTCCGGAATGATCGCCTGGTTTAGGACCACCTGCAATTCACCATTTTCAGCAAAACCGACCTGGGCATCGGGAACCACATACACGGTTTTTTCACCCCCGGTTGTAAAGCCAGCCGACGGTTTGGGATTGAGGCGGCGGATCCTTTGAAGGTATCCATTAAACTGTTCCGCTGTAATGTTGTGCTTTGCCATCAGATAGGCGGTTTGACCGCTGCCGATGGCTTCCAGATCCTCCTTGACCAGGTCGAACAATACGGTATCCCGGCAGCCCTCTCTGGTCAGTTGAATGATCAGACAGTCGCTGAGGTTTTCCGCACCGATCCCGGCAGGTTCCATGGCGCGGATGTGGCCCAGGGCTTTTTCCAGGACTCCGGCAGGAAGGTCCAGATTCACCGCCGCTTCGCCGATGGACTGCCGGAAATAACCCCAGCCGTCCAGGGAGTAGATGATATACTCACCGGCCCGCCTTTCATCCCTGGTCAGTTTTAAATAGCCCAGCTGCTCGAGGAGATGATCCTCCAGACTCGCTTCCGCCGAAAAGTTATATTCCCTGCCCTGGTTATCCTCCCCGTCATAGCTTCCCTGGGCAGTCCCCGGGGTATGGAGATATTTGGCCAAGGCCGGCAGGTCATAATTCTCATTCAGCTTCTCAACCTGGGAAACAATCTGGTCCGAGTCCAGGGCAGGATTAGTCTGGGATTCCTCCAGGACATATTCTAAAAGTTCGGCACCGTTGAGCTTTAGGATCTCCAGGCTCATTCTCATATCCTGAGTCAGGTTCAGCCTTTGCTCAAGCTTTTGACTCATTTCGATTTTATTCTGCACCTTTACCTCCTCTCCGGTTAACTCACCCGGTTATTGGACCTTTCGAACACCATCTGGGGAATCCTCTGGGAACCCTCTTGGAGAACTCTTTGGGGAACTCTTCGGGGAACTCTTTGGGGAACCCCCTGAGGATCAGAGTGTTTCCTTGAATAAGACGATCCCCTCATAGGCCCTTAGGGTCAATCTCGTTTCCCCTGCATAGAGCCGGTCCCCATAGTTGGAGAGGAGCAGCTCCCAGCCCTCTTCCCCCAGGGCAGCGGTAATATCCACCGTCAATTCCTCCGCCGTGAAATTGTTCAGGCAGATCAGCCCTTCATTCCCCAATTGCCTCGTCCAGGCAAACAGCCGGTCATCTTCTTCATAGAGAGGCTGGTAGTCCCCGTAGACAATGACAGGGATCTCCCGCCGCAGGCGGAGGATAGTTTTATAGTAGGCCAGGACGGAGTCCCGGTCGCCTGCCTGGTCGGCGGCATTGATGGTCTGGTAATTAGGGTTGACCCCGATCCAGGGCGTGCCCCTGGTAAAGCCCCCATTGGCTTCATCCGTCCACTGCATGGGGGAGCGGGCATTATCCCGGCCTTTTCGCCGGATGGCTTCCAGCATGTGCTCCGGGGAGAAAACTCCCCGTTTGGTCAAGTCCCTATAAGCATTGATGGATTCGATATCCCGTAAACCCTCCAGATCCTCCAGGTGGAGATTGGTCATGCCCAGCTCTTCTCCCTGATAGATATAAGGGGTGCCTTCCATAAAGTGGGTGATATGGGCCAGCATTTTGGCAGAGCGCACCCGGTATTGTTCCCGGTCATCACCGAACCGGGATACCATCCGGGGCTGGTCGTGGTTGTTCAAAAACAGGGAGTTCCAGGCTCTGCCATGGAGCTCCCGTTGGAATTTTCCGAGGATTTTTTT
>CAZOTM010000136.1:5067-6009 GCA_964582675.1 uncultured Clostridiaceae bacterium | reverse complement strand
GATCTCCTCCAGGGCCAGCTGGATTTTCCCACGGTCCATATCCCGCATTTCCAAAACCAAGTGGACTTCGCCGGGGATGACATTGACGGCTCCGGGTTTCACGATCAGCTGGCCGACGGTGGAGACAAAGGGGCGGCCGATGTTATGGGAGATCTCGTTGATCTTCAGGAGCAAGGCGGCCGCCATGGTCAAGGCATCCTTGCGCATGTCCATGGGGGTGGTCCCGGCATGGTTGGCTTCTCCCTTGATCACGATGGCGTATCGGGTGATCCCGGCGATGCCGCTGACCACTCCAACGGGGATATTGTTCTTGTGGAGAAATCCCCCTTGTTCAATGTGCAGTTCAAGAAACGCCTGGATGCTCCGGGGATCTTTCGCCGAGTTTTCCACAGCTTGAAGACTGAGCCCGTACCCAACCAGCTTGCCTGGCAGGCCGGCTTCCAAAAGATCCTGACTGCCCATCATGACCCGGCTGCCAAAGGTCCCCCCCATTTCACTG
Source organism: uncultured Clostridiaceae bacterium (assembly GCA_964582675.1). Lineage (GTDB taxonomy): Bacteria > Bacillota > Clostridia > Clostridiales > Clostridiaceae > JG1575. Next base: position 5,510 of record CAZOTM010000136.1, on the reverse strand, counting down.
CCCTCCTCGGCATTGAAGGCGACGATCTCAATGGGGTGCTTGGTTTTTAGCTGATGATCATTTAAAGCGGCGACGCACTCCAATCCGGCAATGACCCCCAGAGCTCCGTCATATAAGCCCCCATTTTTCACCGTATCCAGGTGGGAGCCGATCATGATGACGGGAAGATCCATCTCCCCTTCCCGCCGGCCGATGACATTGCCCACCGGATCTATGTGGGTCTCCAATCCCTGTTGGAGGAACAAATTTTTCAATACCCCGGCCGCTTCATAATATTCCGGGCTGAAGGCCAGACGGTCGATCCCGCCGGTTTCAGCCCGGCCGATTTCACCCACTGCCAATAGATTTTTTCTGATTCTGTCCAAATTGATTTTCACTCAGAAGTTCCTCCCTTCATTCATGCTTTGTTCATCCATCCAATGATTGGTTCATCCCTACAATCC
>CAZOTM010000136.1:0-5025 GCA_964582675.1 uncultured Clostridiaceae bacterium | reverse complement strand
TGCTTATACTGTCCATATCTCGCCGGGCCGGCGGCCATAAACAGGGCGCAGGCAAACCCGTCGATCACCGGGATCTTGAGCTGGTCTTCGATAAACCCATCCGCCCCGGTATAATTGGCACAGCCCAACACGATGGCGTCCACCCCGGGGACGATTAAGGCTTCTTGGGCCGCTGCCAGAAGATCCTCGCCCGAATCGCCGTTACTCACCACCACGGTTTTGAGAAAATCTCCCAGGTGATATTTATGGGCCAGGGCATACTTCCTGCTTTTAGTTTTGCTGGATGGGGAGATGATGGCGAAGCCGTTCCCCAGGGAAGCGGCGATTTTCATTCATGCCTCGCCGATCCCCACCACCGGCTTCCCTGTGATCTCCCGGACCAGTTCCAGATTGGGATCCGCATGGCAGGCAATGATGAAGGCATCATAATTGCCGCCACAGTCTCTGAGCAAGCGGCATAATTCGTCCACGGCCGCCACCCTGTCTTCATAAGTGGCGATGAACAAGGGGGCGGTCTCCAGACGGCGGACATCCACTGTGAAGTCCTTCCCGCCAAACCGGGCAATGGTCGCCTCCAGGCTGCGACAGGTTTCCAAATCGCTGTTGGGGTTGATGGCCAGAATACGGAACCGTTTGTCCATGGGATATCTCCTTTCGTTTTATGCAGGCGGATCCCCAGCAGTCTTGCCGGGGATCCTGCCTGGATCACTCGTCGCTTTTTTCGGTTAGTCCGGACTTTAGTCCTGTTGTTTAAGGCCGCTGAGGACCAGTCTGCCCCAGCCTTTGGTATTGGACCCTTCCGGGTCAACCAGGCCGTCCTTCATGACGACCTTGCCGCGCAATATGGTGTACTCCAGCTTGCCGCGAAGTTCCCAGCCATCATAGACTTTGGCAATTTCCCTGGACATGGAGTAGTTTTTCCGCCAGTCCACGGTGGTCTTCCCGGCCATATCCAGGATGACCAGATCCCCGTCGGATCCCGGCTGGATCACACCTTTTTTCGGATAAAGATTGAAGGCTTTGGCAGGGTTCTCACAGCAAAGCTGGACGACCCGCTCCAGGGTGATGCCCCGTTCGCCTTTGGCAACTTCATTGACCATCAGGGGAAGGCGCAGGTCGATCCCGATGGTGCCTGCCGGAGCCTTAAAAATATCTCCGTATCCCGTATCCTTTTCCGCCGGTAAAAATGGGGCATGATCACTGCCGATAAAATCAACGGTGCCATCCACTATATAATCCCATAACCGGTCCACCGACTCCTGGGTGCGCAATGGCGGGTTGCACTTGGCGTAGGGGCCGTGCTTGAGGAGTTCATCCTCGGTCAGGAGCAAATAATGGGGGCAGGTCTCCAAATAGACTGTCATATTGTCCGCTTTGGCTGCCTTGGCCATGGCCATGGCCTCCGGAGTGGAGATATGGACCAGTTCAAGGGGGCAGCCGGTTTCCCGGGCAAGGGTGATGAGCTTTTGCACGGTAGTATATTCCGACATGGGCGGTCGGGAGGGGCAATGGTATTCTGCGCCCACTTTGCCTTCACTGCGGAATTGTTTGATCAACCCCTGAATCATGTCATTGTTCTCTGCATGGGAGGATAGCATGAGTCCGGTTTTGGCAACTTCCTTCATCCCCACATAAATTTCATAGTCATTGGCCATGGTCAGTCCGGCAAACTCCTGGTCCCGGCCTTCCGGAGCCTGGTGTAAAAAGGCTTTATAGGCTACGATCCCCTCTTTGGCGAGCTTGGTGATCTCCTCGGGGAATTCACCGCCGGCCGCTCCATAGAAGGCATAATCCACAACTCCGCCCCGCTCCTCGGCAACTTTTTTCCGGTTGTCCAGGATCGCTTTATTGTACTGGGGCGGTGAGGAAATGGGGCGCTCTAGTATGGTCGTGGTCCCGCCAGCCACGGCCGCCATGGACTCCGTATAGAAAGTCCCCCGCTCGGCGTGTCCCGGATCGCGGAAGTGGACGTGGGTGTCAATCCCTCCCGGGATGACATACTTTCCGGCGGCATCGATGACCTCCGCCGCTTCCCCCAAAAAACCAGGCTGGGTGATCATGGCGATCTTTTCATCCTTGATCCCAATATCTGCCATTCGGAACATCCCATCGATATATACCAGTCCGTTAACGACTGCTAAGTCTAATTTCATCGGATTCTCCTTTCATTGTTGAATCACCTTGCGGATTTATTTTATTTTTGCTTTCTGGAATTTTCCTTATTTCTGTTGTCTGCAAAATTTCTGCTGTCTGCAAACTTTCTGTTTTTTTGCAATCTTGTCTATCTCCGTAATTTGGCTTGTTTCTGCAAATTTATAGATCCCGCTGATCATTCTCCCCGTCAGTGTTCGGCTGCCCGGTCAGGCAGCCCCCTCCCCCTTATTCATTGGAAACTTCCGGGAAGAAGGGCAGTAATTTCTCCTTGGGCAGTGGTTTGGTAAACTGGCTGACCAGGAGCATGACCACGGCTGCTGAAATGGTTCCCGGCAGGGCGGCATAAACCCCAAAGGGCTGGCCCAGGGCGTACCAGACGTTAGCTACCACAAAGCCTACGATCATGGAGGCCAGGGCGCCGGCTCCCGTGATTTTCTTGTTAAAGGCGCCGATCAGGATGAGCATGGCGATGGCTGAACCCATCAGGGTGACAGCTCGGGCCTGGATGAATTGGATGGCATCCGTCATGGTATACATGAGCATGACCCCAAGGATCCCCAGGATGACTGTTGACAGTCTGGCCATGAGCAGCTCGGACTTTTCGGTCATGTCGGGCCTTACGAATTTCTTCCAGATATCCCTGGTCCAGGTGGTGCTGGCCAACAGGAGCAGGGAGTCGGCGGTGGAGATGATTGCGGCGATGACGGCTGCAAACATAATGCCGCCCATTACCGGGTCCAGGGTCTGGGTGACCAGGGTGGTAAATACCATATCCTGTTTTTGAATTCCCGGCAGGACCAGCATGCCGCTCAAGCCGACGATGACCAGGGGCAGATAGAATATGCCCAGCATGATGGCTGTGACCGCCTGGCTTTTCGCAGCCGTTTCCGGCGTCGTCGCCGATAGGAACCGGCCGACAAACTGGGGCGCTCCGAAATTACAGATCCCCCAGGTCACGGTCCAGCCCAGGGCTGTGACTGGTGTGATCTTGGACGTGAAGGCAGAGACGAAATCCGGATTGATCCCCTTGATCCCAGTCATCATGCCGCCGAAGCCGCCCACGATGCCTAAATACTTGATGGCCATCAGCCAGACGCCCAGGATGATGATATAGGCACAGATCGTATCGGTCCAGGCAACGGCTTTCATGCCCCCCAGGGCGGTAAAGGCGACAAAGACAACCAAAACGACCATACTGGCAGTCAAGGTGCTCCAATCAACCATGGCCTGCAGCACCAGGACCGAAGCGGTGACCTGGGCAGCCATCAGGGTGGTAGCGCCGATCAAGATGACGATGGAAGCCACTAGGGAGTGGGTCCTGCCAAATCTCAGTTCGATGTATTCAGGCACAGTGGACATGCCGAAGGAACGGATCCGCCGGGCTACCCAAATCGTGGCGATAAAGGAAGTGACCAGGGTTCCTGCAAAATTCCACATGCCGGCCCAGCCCTGGAAATAATAATAACCCATGTAGCTGACGATGGAAGTGGCACTGACGATGGTGGCAAAATAGGTGCCCGACAAGGGGATGATCCCCAAACTGTGACTGGCCATGACCCAGTCGTCGGAGTCCTTGATCTTCCGGGAAACCAAAAGACCAAAAATAAACAGCCCTCCCATGAACAGACAGGAGATCAAAAAGTAAATGGCTCGATTACTCATGATGTTCATCCCCCTTTGGTTTTCGGATGAATTTGAGATAAATCATTGGAAATACACTAAGAAAGATATAAAAGATCCACATGGCGATCAAACTTGGTTCAGCATTCATATTGTTCCCTCCCGATAATATTAGTAAATTAACCCTTTTCCCCCTTCATCAAACTGCCCCGTTTATTCTAAAGTCATCCCTCCTTTTTTGTTGCCCATCGAAAACCAGCTATGGCAAAGCTATGCATCCCGTTTCTTATAGTGAAACACCGTTTCTAAAAAATCTAAAAATATATAAAACCAACCTGGAATCGGTACCGGTCAAGATCTGTCTTCGCCCCATCCCGGTTGGATCACCATCCGGTTACTTCTGTACGGTCTTTAAGGACTCCAGCCGTTTGGACAAGACTTTTCCCTCTGCGAGCAAACGCGCCGCGACTTTTTCAGGACCCTTGGCCTCCATCCGCTCCACCGTGCCGCAAACCCCCAGGCTGTATTTGACCTTCCCGGGACTGGTAAAAATCGGCACCGCCACTGCATAAACCCCATCATCGAGTTCGGATACGGAAGAAATATATCCCTTGTCCGTAATGACGGCTATATCCATTTCCAGGGAGGACCGGCTGACCTTTGCCGGTGGTTCAGGCCATCCGTCCAGGGATGTGAGAATGGTCTCCAACGTGTCTTTTGGCAGATAAGGCAGAAACACCTTGCCGGTGGCTCCCATATGCAGGGGCAGGACTGCCCCCACTCTGGATGATAAATTGATTCCGTTGGTGGACTCCAGCCGGTCGATGCAAACGGCTTGGGAACCATTTAAAATACTGAGGACCACATCTTCGTTGAACTCATCCCGCAGTTCCTCCATGATTGGATAAATGATCTGTTTGTCATCAAAACTTTTATACATGGTGTGAGCCAGCTCTAAAATCGCAAACCCCGGTGAATATTTCATGGTGTCAGGATTTTGGATCAGGAACCCATTGAGTTCCAGAGTTTTTACAATCCGGTACACCGTGGTTTTATTCATGGCCAGGCGGGCACTGATCTCCCGGATCCCCAATTCCGGCTCCTCCGAGTGGAAGAGGCTTAAGACCTCACAGGCTTTGGTTATGGAGTTGATGTATTGAATCCGTGAATCCATGGGTCCCCCAAACGGCAGAAGGAAAATCACACCGCTGCCGGCTCATCCCTAAACCGCCGTTGCATTGTATCAAATCA
>CAZOTM010000135.1:3209-6013 GCA_964582675.1 uncultured Clostridiaceae bacterium | reverse complement strand
CAATGGAACAGCCAAATCTGCAGCCACTGTGATCAGTGCATTAAGATCTGTCCCCATTTTGCTTCCCCTAAAATCAAATTGATGGATGCCAGGGAGATCATGGCAGAAATTCAGGATAATCTGCCGTTTATCCGGGGAATTACCACCTCAGGCGGGGAATGCACTCTGTATCCGGTGTTTCTGACCCAATTGTTCACCATTGCCAGAAAGCTGGGTCTGACTACCCTGATGGATGCCAACGGGGCGGTTGATTTAAGCCAATATCCGGCATTGCTGGACGTGACCAGTGGTGTTATGCTGGATTTAAAGGCTTGGGATGGAGAGGTTTATCTTAAACTGACCCGTCAGCCCAAAACCGAATCGTTGGTTAAAAATCTGAAACTCCTGGCGGGGTTAAACAAACTGACGGAGATTCGTCTGGTCTGCGCCGAAGGCTGGGTGGATGTGGAAAGAGCCTTGAAAGGGGTGACGGAGACCATTCCGGAAGCCTATGGGGATATTCCCTTAAAACTGATCACATTTAGAAAATATGGCGTCAAGGGAAAAATGATCCATGCGGAATCACCGGATAGCAGCGTCATGCAAGGATATGCCGATTATGCCAAAGCCCTGGGGTTTCGAAATATAACCGTAAAATAATCAGGTAACCCTAAAATAATCAGACTACATTAAAGCAATCAGACTATATTAAAGCAATCATAAGACAGATTGCGAGGAGACAGAATGTTGACAAAGGAAGCAGAACGAGAATTGATCGAAGGTGCAATCAATGCCCTGCAATACAGCTATTCCCCATACTCTGGGTTTCGGGTGGGAGCGGCCCTCCTGGGAGCAAACGGTAAAATCTACACCGGCGTAAACGTGGAAAATGCCTCCTATGGTGCAGGGATCTGCGCCGAACGGACAGCCGCAGTAAAAGCGGTCTCCGATGGGGAAACAGGCTTTCAAGCCATTGCCATCGCAGGCCAAAAACCGGGGGATCCGGATGCTGAACCAACCTATGCGTATCCCTGTGGGATCTGCCGCCAGTTTTTAAACGAGTTTTCCAAAGATGACATGGATGTTATCATCGCCAAAACAGCGGAGGAATATGTCGTTAAAAAGTTGTCCGACTTATTGCCCAACTCATTCGGACCGGCGGATTTGGGCCTGTAAATCTATAAAACCATACACGATAAATCTAAAAAAGCCCCTGATGGGCAACCAATAACGATATAATTAAAATTAAAGATCAAAATAAACTGTTGGAGGGAATTATGAAGAACGTAACCAAAATCATTGGAAGTCTCCTATTGGCTTCCGGAATCCTTGCAGGCTGCTCCGCACCTGCAGTCACAACCACCGGGGCTGGAACCGCTGCTGGAACAACGGCCGGAACAAGCAACGCAGCCGGAACCGGCAAAGTCGCCATGGTAACAGATCTGGGGGGAGTCAACGATGAGTCCTTTAACCAGAGTGCCTGGAATGGAATGCAGGATCTTGAAAAAGAGGGATATGAAGTATCCTTCATCGAATCCCGCAAGGATGCAGATTATGCACCCAACCTGTCCGTAAAAGTTGATGAAGGCAATGACCTGGTCTGGGGCATCGGCTTCCTCATGAAGGGCGCAATGCAAGAAGCGGCCCTGGATAATCCGGATCAGAACTTCGGGTTGATCGACGACACCTTCCCGGACGGCGAACTGCCCAATGTGACGGGCGTTATGTTCAGATCCGAAGAATCCTCATTCCTCGTCGGCTACATTGCTTCCTACATGACCAAGACCAACCACGTTGGCTTTGTTTTGGGCATGGGCGGACCAGTCATGTATCGCTTCCAGTATGGTTACATGGCAGGAGTTTACTACGGAGCCAAAGAACAGGGTAAAGAAATCAAAGTGGACGCTGTGACCATCGAAAGTTTCAGTGATACGGCCAAAGGCAAGGCAACCGCCAATAAGATGTTCTCCGATGGCGCTGACATCGTCTTCCATGCCGCTGGAGATTCTGGAAAGGGTGTCATCGAAGCCGCCAAAGACAATAACAAGTGGGCCATCGGCGTCGACCTGGATCAGAACAAATTAGCACCGGACAACGTCCTGACCTCTTCGTTAAAGAATGTCAATGTTGCAGTCAGGGATATTTCCAAAAAAATCCTCGCTGGGGAGAAATTAGGCGGCACCACCGTTTATTATGGTTTGAAGGAAGGCGGAGTCGGTATCGCTCCTTCATCCAGCAAGAATGTTACCAAGGAAGTCCTGGACAAAACCAAAGCAGTTGAAGCTAAAATCGTCGCCGGGGAAATTACCATTCCGATTACCGAAGAAGAATATAAAACTTACATAACAAAATAAACAATTTACCTGTCCGGAGGACTTTTCGGACAGGTAAATACTATATATTGGGAAAATTTTGTGTTGAAGGAGAAGGGAATTGAATCCATCGAATGTAGAGTATGCCGTTGAAATGAGCGGTATCACCAAATTTTTCGCAACGACCAGAGCACTGTCCAATGTGGATCTGAAAGTTAAAAAAGGCTCCATCCATGCCCTGCTGGGAGAAAATGGCGCCGGCAAATCAACTTTGATGAAGATCCTGTATGGCTTGCACAATGCCGATTCCGGGACCATCAAGGTAAATGGCACAGAGCAAAAAATCAAAACCCCCAAAGAGGCCATCAACCTGGGGATCGGAATGGTCCATCAGCACTTTATGCTGGTGGAAAATTTCACCATAACGGAAAATATCATCCTGGGTAATGAGATCACCCAGGCCATGGGCGTATTAGACTACAAGGAAGCGGACAAGAAAATAAGTGACCTGGG
>CAZOTM010000135.1:0-3109 GCA_964582675.1 uncultured Clostridiaceae bacterium | reverse complement strand
ATGATGGTGGGACGGGAAGTCAACCTGACAACGGCTAAGGATCCGGCCAAGGCGGGAGAGACGATTTTAGATATCAAAAACCTCAGTATCTTTGATCGCCGGGGCGTGGAAAAAGTGAAAAACCTATCCATGCATGTCAAACGCGGTGAGATCGTCGCCATTGCCGGTGTGGATGGCAACGGCCAGACGGAGCTCATCGAAGGGATCACCGGTTTGGCAAAGGTCAAAGCCGGCTCCGTCCTCATGAAGGGGCAGGATATCACCAATCAGAGACCCCTGGAAATCCATGATGCCGGCATCTACACCATTCATGAAGACCGCCAGAAGCGGGGCTTGGTGCTGGATTTCAACGTGGCCGAGAATCTGATTCTGGAAAGCAGCTATAAGGAGCCGTTCAGCAAAAAAGGCATTCTGCAGTGGAAAAACATCAATCAAAATGCGGATACCCTGGTAAAAAAATACGACATCCGTCCAGCCAACTGTTCAAACTTAAGAGCGGTGGGACTTTCCGGAGGAAATCAGCAGAAGGTCATCATCGCCCGTGAGGTGGAGGAAGGACCGGATCTGTTAATCGCCTGCCAGCCCACCAGAGGACTGGATGTGGGCGCCATCGAGTTTGTCCGCAGGACCCTGGTGGATCAGAGAGACAAGGGCAAGGCCGTTCTCCTGGTTTCCCTGGAATTGGATGAGGTATTTGACCTGGCTGACCGGATCAATGTGATCTATGACGGACAAATTGTCGCTGATTTACTGCCTGATCAAACCAATGATCAGGAGGTCGGTTTATATATGGCGGGGGGCAAAAATGAAGAATAAAACTTTAAACTCATTGAGAAATCCTATTACAGCCATTGTGGCGGCGGTTTTATCCGGGTTGTTGATCGGGGGCATCATATTGTCGGCATCGGGCTACAATGCCGTGGAAGCCTACTCCGTCATGTTCTCCGGGATCTTCAAGAATCCCAAGTATTTTGCCCAGGTCATCGTTAATGCCGTTCCCATCATATTTACCGGTTTGTCTGTATCCTTTGCCTTCAAAACCGGGCTTTTTAACATTGGTGCGGAAGGACAGTTCGTCATGGGCGCATTGGTGGGCACACTCATCGGCTATGGACTCCCATTGCCCCCATTCATTCACCCCATCGTGATCCTGCTTTGCGCATTTTTGGTGGGCGGTTTATTTGGCGCCGTGGCGGGTGTCCTGAAAAATCGCTTTGGCGTCCATGAAGTAATTTCCACCATCATGCTCAACTGGATCGCCTTCTATTTCAACAACTACATTGTCAGCTTACCCGGTGTAAAAGTCTCGGGGACACTCCATGCTCCGCATATTCTGGACTCGGCCAAAATAACCTTCTTCACTACCGAATGGAAACGCAGCTCTGCGGGCCGGGAATTCATGAAAAACAACGCCGTCCTGGGAGAATTTGTAAAAACGGATCTTGGTTGGGGAATCATCCTGGCCGTCCTCATTGCCGTTGCGTTATGGTTTATCCTGAAGCATACGGTAGCCGGATTCCAACTGCGCAGCGTTGGGCTCAACAAGTTTGCGGCAGAGTTTTCCGGCGTATCGGTTGAAAAGAGCGTATTCCGCTCCATGTTCATTGCCGGCGGGATCGCCGCCATCGGCGGAGCGATTCTGGTCATGACGACCACCAATACCGTCAGCATCCTGGGGGCTCAGGAAGGCTATGGCTGGGATGGGATCTCCGTGGCCCTCATCGCCAACGCAAATCCCCTGGCCAATTTGTTCACCGGTGTTCTGTTCTCAGGTTTACGCTACGGGGGAACCCTGATTCAATCGAAAATCGGCGCACCCACAGAAATCATCAACATCATGATCGGTGTCATCGTTTTAGCCATCGCCATTGCTCCCGTGCTGCCCAGATTGGCTGACCACTTGAGCAGAAAAGTCAAAGACCAAGAATTAAAGAAGGCAGGTGAAAAGAAATTATGACATCCATTCTATTAGCTCTTTCCATCACTTTGATGTATTCTGCACCCCTCGTCTATTCGGCCATGGGCGGCGTCATTACGCAAAGAGCCGGCGTTGACAACATCGGTATTGAGGGTATGATGGCCTTCGGCGCCTTTGGCGCTTCCCTGGTGTGTTATTTCACGAACAATGCCTGGCTTGGCTTCCTGGCCGGCGGGTTGTTTGGGGCAGTCTTGGCGCTGATCCATGGCTACATCGCCATTACCTTAAAAGGCAACCAGACAATTTCCGGTATTGCCTTAAATATCATCGGTCTTGGTCTGGGCATCTTCTTTACCAGACGGATTTTTGACGGAGCCTCCCAGACTAACGTTGTCACTTCAAAAATTCCCAAGCTTTTTGAAGTCCTGGGAGTCGACAAGCAAGCCTCGCCGCTGCTTCAATCCGTTGACATCGACTTGACAGTCTTAATCGCCCTGGCCATCGTTTTAGTCATGCACTTTGTGCTCTACCGCACGAAAACCGGTCTGCGCATCCGGGCCTGCGGAGAACATCCGGCGGCCGCCGACACACTGGGAGTCAATGTGGCGGCGATCCGTTATGTCTGTGTCGTTCTTTCCGGATTCCTGGCCGGATTGGGCGGAGGAGCCATGACATTGGCGGTAATTTCCAACTTTACGCCCACCGTCATTTCCGGCCAAGGGTTTATTGCCTTGGCAGCCGTCATTTTCGGAAACTGGAAGCCCATCGGTGCGGCCATGGCCTGCTTACTGTTTGGATTTGCCAATGCCCTGACCGTTCTCCTGGCGGGTACGTTTGTGCCATCCCATTTATTGGCCATGCTGCCCTACGTTTTGACGCTGGTTGTCCTGGTTCTGTTCATCGGCCGGGCCGAGCCGCCCAAAGCCAATGGCAAACCATACTTTAAGGGTCAGTAGGCAAGAACCTCCCCATCGATTCAACTCAAATGGATATTGACAGCCTGATTTGATCACCAGGGCTGATCAATACGGTAAGACTTACTCCCTCCCTGGACTAAAAACGCCCGCGGCGGAGTGAGTCTTATTTTCTAAAACGTTGGCCTGGCAAGGCCGGATTTACTGTTGATAACGATGGGCTGCGTGTTATGCCCCATGAGTTATGTCTTATGTCTCATGTTTTATGTCTCATTTG
>CAZOTM010000134.1:0-6030 GCA_964582675.1 uncultured Clostridiaceae bacterium | reverse complement strand
GGGCAAGGTCAAAGGTTATACCGGAAGCCATCAAAAATTCAGCCCCCCGGTCGGCGGCGATGATGTAATGAAACCCCGCTTGTTGATACTCGTTGATCAGTTCAATCTCCGGCGGTTGTCCGCCTGCCACAATCATTGCTTTCATCGGCTATTTCAGTTCATTGCGCAGCGTTTCAATATTTGCCTTGATATTGCCGCCTTTAAAAATGGCAGAGCCAGCCACAAAGGACGACGCCCCTGCCTCCTTCAGCTGTTTAATGTTGGAAGCGTCGACTCCCCCATCCACCTGGATGATCAACTCCGGCTGCAATCGCTGCTTCATCTCGTTCAGCGCTTCGATTTTCCGGTAGGTGAAGTCAATGAACTTCTGCCCGCCAAACCCTGGATTGACAGACATCAAGAGGACATAATCCAGCTTGGGCAGGATATATTCCAAGACATTGACAGGAGTTGCCGGATTTAGGGTGATCCCGGCCTTAAGGCCCATTTCTTTAATGGCTTCCACTGCCCGGTCGGCATGGGGTTCCGCTTCCCAGTGGAAGGATATCATGTCCGCCCCGGCATCACGGAACGCTTTAAAATAATTGGCCGGATCTACGATCATCAGATGGACATCAAAAACCAGTTTGGTGTAAGGCCGGATGGCCTTTACCACCGGGACGCCGAAGCTGATGTTGGGGACGAAGGATCCGTCCATGACATCGATATGGATCCAGTCGGCTCCGGCCTCTTCCAGTTTCTTGATATCCCGCCCCAGGTTGGCGAAGTCCGCCGCCAGGATCGATGGTGCAATTAATTCCATTGATGTTTTTCTCCTTCTTTAAGTTTATTGAATGTTTCCAGATAAAATTCATATCTTACTTCACTGATTTGTTCCCCCACCGCCGCCTTGACAGCGCAGTCTGGTTCATTCACATGCATGCAGCCGTTGAACCTGCAGAGGTCTTCAAAATCACTGAATTCAGGAAAATAGTTCTTAAGCAGTTTATGGTCCTTTAAAATAAATTCGATGTTGGAAAACCCCGGCGTGTCCGCCAACAGTCCCCCGGCGATCTCCACCAGTTCTGTATGCCTGGTGGTGTGCTTGCCCCGGCCGATTTTTTCCGATACTTCTCCGATATCCATTTTCGCTTCGCCCAGCAGAGCGTTCAAGATGGTGCTCTTACCGGCGCCGGATGGGCCGCACAGGATCGTCAGGTTGTCTTTCAGATAGGCTTTGAGAGGCTCGATATCATCGGGCTTCTCGGCACAGATAAACCTGAAGTCATAGGCTGTTTTTTCGAAAATCGCCCTGATCGCCTCGGTGACGGCAGGCTCGGCAATATCCCTTTTGTTGAACAGGAGGACTGGTTTTATGCCCTTCTCTTCCATTACCAGGAGAAAGGTGAATAACAGGTTCAAATGGAGATCCGGATTTTTCAATGCGAAAACGATGAGGGCCTGGGTGACATTGGCGGCTGCTGGTCTAACCAGCTCATTTTCCCTGATCCGCACCTGTTCTATGGTCCCCATTTCCGATTCCAGGCTGTACACCACATGATCCCCCGGCAATGGCTTAAGTTTATTTTTACGAAAAATCCCCCGCGGTTTGCATTTTACGATGTTGCTGCCGTCCTTCACGAAGTACAATCCTCCGACGCCCTTTACGATGATACCTTCCATCGTCCACCTGCCCTTGTTGCTTATTTGTCATTCATGATCCGATCCAGTCCCGACGATGTCTCGTTCATCCGCCGCTTAAATCACACTCACAGCCTCAGTTAAGAAATCCCGCTGCATCACTGATTCTAATATAACACAATTATGGAAGCTCAACGCAAGGGAACAAAATACCGCAGACTCAACCCAGGGGAGAAAACACCGCAGACCTCATCCCAGCGGGAAAAATACGGAAGGCTTGAAGCTCCCCGGCATCAGGAGCATCAAGCCTTCCCTAACTTTATGCAGGATCCCTTGGCGGGGAAACCCTAATAATTAGCCATGACATTCACCAAAATCGAGTTACCGTTGATGGAGTATTCCTGTACCACAGCATCCACTGTGCCGCTGTTCACCAGGCTGCTCACCTCGCTGGCGGTGAGCTTGGTGCCGTCGATCTTATGCAAATTTAATATGCTGATCTTATAACCGTTGTTTTTGGCAAGTGTTTCTGCCGTATAGTAATCCTTGCCCAACATTTGATCAAAATCAAAGGGGGTATACCCGCTGTTGGTGGCCGGAGAAGTCGCAGCCGGTTTGGTAGTAGCCGGCGGTTCAGTGGCCGGCGGTTCGGTGGCCGGGGGTTCGGTGGCTGCCGGGGTAGTGGCCGGGGGCGCAACATAATTAGCCACCACGATATTGACCTTGGTACCTTCATTGACTTCAGTGTCCACCGGGATGGACTGGTCGGTGACGACCCCATCCATTGCCGGGGATTCATTGTCGATCACGGTCACATTACCGGTTTTCAATTTGTATTCCGCTAACAGGTTCTTGGCTTCATCCAGATCCAAGCCCGTGATATCCGGCATTTTGGCTTTTTTCACCGCCGTGGACGGATCGATGCCCTTGGATACTGTGATATCTATAGGGGTTCCCTTGGATCGTTCAGAACCGGCTACCGGATTGAGGGATAACACTTTTCCGGCTAAAACCGTTGGGGAGAAGGCTTCTGTTACATTTCCCACGGTCAGGCCCGCCTCGGTGATGAGCTGCTGGATTTCCTCCAAGGTCTTACCGGTGAACTGGGGAACTTTAACACTTTCCTTTAAAGCACTGAGCACCACATTGACTGTATCGCCTTTTCTTAATTCGGCGCCTGCTTCAGGGGTTACTCTTAATACTACCCCGCCAGGTCCATCGGTGTTTTCAGTTCCGGCGATTTTCATAACCAGCTGACTATTGGATAATTCCAGTTTGGCCCGATCCTGGGTCATCCCTACGACCTGGGGAACAATGACGGCCTGTGTCTGCTCACCCTGGGTCTTGCGCTGCTCAGATAATCCTGTCAGGAAGTTATAGCCCACCACGGAAGTGATGGTCAACGCTGCCAGGAGGCCGAGGAGCAATAACAAAAGGCCCCGATTTTTCTTCTTTTCCCGCTTTTCTTCTTCCAGATAGTCATCCTCATCATATTCATAGTCCTCAGTGCTGGGGATGATCTTTTTCCTCCCAGACACGGGTCCTTCGGTACGAATCGGCGCCATCACCTGAGTATGTCCCAAATGATCGGAATCCTCATCCTCCGACACCGCATAGACAAGATTTTCCGTGCCGCGGATTTTTTGGATATCCGTCAGCATTTCATCAATGGTCTGATAGCGGTCAATGGGATCCTTCTGGGTGGCCTTCATGATCACCGCATTGAGTTTGTCGGATACCTGGGGATTGATGGTCTTGGGTGGGATGATGGGTTCCTGCATGTGCTTTAAGGCAACGGTCACCGGGCTTTCCGAATCGAAGGGGACACGGCCGGTGATCATCTCATACATGACGATCCCCAGGGAATAGATATCCGTTCGCTTATCCGTCGTCAAGCCTCTGGCTTGTTCCGGCGAAAAGTAATGGACGGATCCGATGATCCTGCCTGAGTTGGTTATGGTGGAAGACTCGGAATGCTTGGCGATCCCGAAATCTGTTACTTTGATTCGCCCATCCTCGGTCAGCATAATGTTATGGGGCTTGATGTCCCGATGGATGATGCCCTGGGTGTGGGCATGGGAAAGGGCTTTGGCGATCTGCTCGGAATAGTTGATTACCTGATCCTGAAATAGTCTGCCCTTGCTGCGGATGACGTTTTTAAGGTTTTTACCCTTGACGTACTCCATCACGATGTATTGGAGATTGCCCTCGCTGCCCACATTATAGATATTTACGATGTTGGGATGGTTCAACCCTGCTACGGAATTGGCTTCCTGTTTGAATTTTTCCACAAAATCCGGATTTTGGGAATATTCTTCTTTGAGGATTTTAATGGCATCATAGCGTTTCAAGTTGAGATCCAGCGCTTTATATACCGACGACATACCGCCTGTGGCAATCTTTTCCACGATCTGGTATCGCTTGCCTAAAATATTTCCAATCATTACAAATCACCTCCAAATATTATGAGGGATATATTATCCTTCCCGCCTCTGGCTTTGGCCAGCTCCACCATTTCGGTCACAAATTTCTTTTTATCCCTTTCCCGAAGATGTACTTCCAGCATTTCTTCTTTGGAAACATAATCGGATAGACCATCCGTGCAGAGAATAATATATTCGTACTGCCTCCGATCCACTTCCA
Organism: uncultured Clostridiaceae bacterium; assembly: GCA_964582675.1. Taxonomy (GTDB): domain Bacteria; phylum Bacillota; class Clostridia; order Clostridiales; family Clostridiaceae; genus JG1575. The sequence goes on along the minus strand of CAZOTM010000134.1, from coordinate 1,767 downwards.
TAATATCGATTTTTACATCTTCCCGGGTCCCCAGGGACCTGGTTATGATATTTTTATTGGGATGATGCAGCATTTCGGATTCCGTGATGGTCCCCGAATCCACCAGTTCCTGAACCATGGAATGATCCTTGGTCAGTTTTCCGATGGTTGCGCCTTTCAGCAGATAGGCTGAGGAATCCCCCACATGGGCGATATACACTTCAGTACCCACATCGAGGGCACAGGTGATGGTGGTCCCCATTCCGCTCAACAGATCATTTTCTTCTGACATCCGGTAGATCTCACTGTTCGCCTTGAGAATTGCCGACTCCAGGATCTGTGGTGCAATGCTCCGGTTATAAAACTCTCTGACATAATTTTTGATGAGACTGACCGCTTCCTGAGAGGCCACCTCGCCGGCTCTATGCCCGCCAATGCCGTCACAAACGATATAAAAACCATATTCCGGAGTTATGTCGATATCCACATAATCTTCATTGGTCTGTCGAACATTGCCTTTATCGGTTATTTTTTCCGCCATGGATCTCTCCTTATATTCAATCATCGGGAAATATTATTGGGACGAACCTTCACTGATGAAGCTTCTTTTAAGCTGTCCGCAGGCTGCGGCAATATCTGTTCCCATTTCCCGTCTTACCGTAGTTTCAATATGATAATTCAACAGTGCCTGCTTAAATTGTTCAATTCTAACATTATCCGGTTTTTTAAGCAGAGAACCGGTAATTTCGTTCAAAGGGATCAAATTGACATGGCTTTTTAATCCTGTCAACAGCTTCATGAGCCTCAATGCCGATTCATTGTCATCGTTGACCCCTTGGACCAGGGCATATTCAAAGGTGATCCTCCGGCCGGTCTTGTTGCTGTAGTATTTCAGGGCGTCAAACAGTTCCGTCAGGGAATGTTTGTAGGCCACCGGCATCAGCTTGCGCCGCCGCTCGTCCGTGGTTTCATGAAGGGAGACCGCCAGAGTCACCTGATTATCAAGATCGGCAAAATCCCTGATGCGCTGCGGGATCCCGCAGGTTGATACCGTGATATGCCGTTGGCCGATATTTAAACCATTGGGCGAATTCACCAGCTGGAGGAATTTTACCACATTGTCATAATTGTCGAAGGGTTCACCGGCCCCCATTAAAACCAAGTTGGAGATCCGCTCTTTGGCGATTTCTCCCAAAACCATGATTTGAGCCAGCATTTCACCCGGTGTCAAATTTCTGACCAGTCCTTCCTTGGTGGAGGCACAAAACTGGCAGCCCATGGCGCAGCCCACCTGGGTCGAAATACATACGGAATGGCCATATTCATATTCCATTAACACCGCTTCCACGATGTTGCCATCCCCGAATTTCAACAGAGCTTTCCTGGTGCCATCCTTTGCGGTCATGAGCTTCTCCACCTTCGGCAGCGCAACGCAAAAGTCACGCTTCAACACCGTTTTGGCAGCATTGCCGATGTTTTTCATGTCCTCAAACTCATAGACGCCATTGCCGATATAAGTGAACACCTGGGCCGCCCGAAAGGCTTTCTCGCCTCGCTCGGTCAATAAGTTTTTAAGTTCATCTTCGTTTAAATCCAATATATTTATCAATCCAGATCATCCAATCCCAAGTTTATTCTCAAATATTATACCATGAATCGTAATTGTAATTCAGAACCCCCACCTTGTGCAACAAAAAACCCTCCGTAATTTACCTGAAAATTTGCCGCCATGGAAAACCCAACGTTTATTTTATGCACGCCTGGCCTCGATTTGCGGTGACAATCCCC
>CAZOTM010000133.1:0-6066 GCA_964582675.1 uncultured Clostridiaceae bacterium | reverse complement strand
GGAGATCCCGCCGTCATAGAGCTCGTTGATATTGTCATCGGAAAGATAGCCGGCAGCAAGGATCGCGAACTTGACGTCGATATTGTATGCCTTAATTTCATTGATCGTGGTACACAGCCTTGATTCATCAATGACGTTCCCAGGACAATATAGAGGGTGAGAGCGTAGTCATCCTGTCAGCAGAGAAACACAATGCATTTGTGCGCTATCTCTACATGAAGCATGAAATGGCAGATATAGCGTGCAAGTACATCTATTTCTGCGGACACAGGCACAGCTTCGACTATCTGTAACAGATCGGGTCGATTTAACCGATATATAAAGGCGGCGTCGGACAAAAACCGACGCCGCCTTTATATATCCGTCCGACATTCATCAGATAGCTTTGATTCCGAAAAAATATCGTTTATATGGAAGTTTATCGGGTTATAACCGCTAAGCTTCCCGAGCTGCTGCTGGTTAAACTGGCTGACGGGCGTTGATAAACAAATTGATGTCATCGACAATATACTGCCGACCCGTCGTATGCAGAGATTCATAATAAGATCGAATATAATCTATGACGAGATATTGGTTAAACAAAGCAATCACCGCTTTGCCCGACAGCTTCATCGAATCTTTATATTCTTCTATGCAGTAAACAATGAAATTGGTCTTTTCATCAATAACTATGCTTCCTCCGGGTAATTGGTTCTTCCTGTTTCCTGTTCATTCTTCGATAGGAGCTACCCATTGCAAGGAAATTAGCCTATGTAGTGCAATTTCAATTTGTCTTGGACTAAACTGAGTTTTATGCTGATTCCATGCGTAGGTTTCTTTAATAACCTCACTTAATGAGTCGGCACCATTCTCCACAAGCCAATGAACCGTAGCGAGCAACTCCAAGCCGAAAGGCGTTTCAAAACCGTCTAAAAGTACGGTTACTCTTTCCATACGTTTAAGCGTATCAGGCTGTGTGGATAAAAACTTCTCAGCGTCATCTGTAGCTCCAGGAATTAACTCTAACCGCTTTTTCGGATTGTTTCCACCATCTGCATATCCAGACAGCATATGTCCCTCAAGCGCATTTAACACATGGGATAAATTTTGGGCATAAGGGCCATATGTTTCTTTTACGTAATGCAAACGAAGATTTTCACCTGAAGCTTGCAAAAAATACATGAGCTTGTGTATCTCCAGCAAAGTAATGAATGGGTCAAGCAATCCTTTAAGGTATAAATGAATCAATTCTACAAGTGCGGCACGACCCGGGGTCATTGATGGAACTTGTTTGTTTCGTGCCATATCCTCAGCTTTGGGTGCTCCAGCTGGCTCATATACATTTATCTCCACATCGTCTATATCAGTCAGGGCAGCTTCGATTTTACTTTTAACAAGAGCCCACTCCAACCCTCCCAGTCCACTTCCAAGCGGAGGTATGGCTATCGAATTGATTTCATATTTTTTGATGGCCCTGACTAAGTCTACCAAGCCAGATTCAATATCCTCAATTCGACTTGCTCCACGCCAATGACGTTTAGTAGGAAAATTGATAATATATTTGGGCTTGATAAAACTGTTCGTTTCAAATACAAATACCCGACCCGGCGTGATTTCCCCGAGCTTACATTTGGCTTCATATTCCTTAAAGTTTTCCGGGTAACGCTTTTTAAACTGCAATGCAATGCCGCGTCCCATGACGCCAACACAGTTGACAGTATTGACGATGGCTTCAGCATTATCATTAAACAAGTCACCAGTTTTGTAGCTAATCATAATCAATCATCTCACTAATAATACCATTCACGTTTAATAGTTATGGGAGGTTTGTGAATTGCGGGTGCAATAGCATCGCCAACCTTATTGCAATACTCAAGAGAATAAACCCCTATTTCCCTTACAAGATGCCAAGGCAAATAACTTTCCACTAAGAACTCTGCTTGTTTTTTTTCTTTGCAATTACTCCAAGAATCTGTATTGATAGCATTCCAATTGAGTTTATCAATATCAGAAAGATCGCAATAGTCATTAAAGTAACGCGACCCAGCATTGGAGTCTGTAAACGCCCACCGTCGTCCTTTTTGGTTGGCCCAATTAATAACATCCATCATCTTGAACACCAAATGCACGATCGGTTCCTGCCCACCTCTATATGCTATATCAGGATGATTTTTCTGATGAAACATAAATAGCATTATTGAGCGTGGGCAAAAATAGAATGGGACACAGTCACCGACATACAAATCAGGGTAAGTATTCAGAGTGAGTTCATTCATTCTGCGTTCTTTGATTTTCCCCATACCAATAGTTGTGCCCGAAAGATTCTGTTTTTGCACATCGTTGTCACAAATTAATCGCCCTGCTTTGCCAGAGTTAAGTATAGGAGGCAATTTGTCAACATGAACAATATGGTATAGCTTAATGCTATCAAGGTCAATTTGATTCATTTAGCACCTACCACTCAACTCTTGTTCAGTTTAGCTGCTTTGGTGCGTCCGTCGACAGGCTTAACAGAACCTTTTGGTATAATCCAGGTTCTATCCATCTTGATTGCACCGTCTACCAGTCCCTTATTGCAAAGGATTTGAACCCGGCGAGCTGTAATCCCCCACAACTCTGCGGCTTTTTTAGTTGTCATCAGCTCTGATTCCAAGCCCATTGCTCAATCCTCCTCGTATACAAGTTTTCTACTCAATATTATACTTCTTTTGAACGAATAATACAAGAATATGAGCGGTCAATAAAAAAGCGCATTTACGCACTCATTTACTAAGACTATGCACATTGCGGAATTCCTGTTGAGCAAAGAATATAAAACCTAATGCAGCTTGTTACACAGCCTTCCGCCTTCAGCTTCAAAACCGGGCGGCTTTTTCTATTGAGGAGGGATACAATGCACCTTTACGACAACATACTGCCATGCTGAAGGAGTGACCAAATTGGGTGGCGTGGGACATCCGCGATGCGCCGCCCAAAAGCCCGTTTCACCCGGCAAGTCTGCTTTCGGGCAAGTCATTCCCCGCAAAGACTGGCGTCCGGTACTGATGAGGTTCACTATATCCAAGCCTTTGCCCGAATTATTGGTGTCAAGGAGGATGACGCCTTGGCATACTCGCAGAGAAAGAACATCAATGCCCTGGTGGAGAATACCACTCAGCTGCCCACTACCCCAGCCTAAGCGGGAGAAGCCTCAGGCTTTTCTGGATCTCTACCGCATGAGCAGCACCATCAATGTCAAAAACCCAGTGATCAATTCGCCGGATAAGGCAGCATCATATTTACATTCGGTGATGGATCAGGTTCATGATAAGGAAGCCTTTGTCGTGGCCTTTCTCAACACCAAAAATCGTGTCATCGATCATGAGGTGGTCTCCCTGGGCACCATCAACAGCTCGTTCGTTCATCCCAGAGAGGTCTTCCATAACGCCATCGTCAATAAGGCCAATGCGGTGATCCTAAGCCAAATTCATCCTTCGGGAGATTTGACACCTAGCTCTGAGGACATAAACAGCACCAATCGATTGAAGGAAACTGGAAATTTACTTGGCATTCAGGTACTGGACCATCTAATCATCATTGGAATCAATCAGCATGATGTCTACTCTTTGATTACCAGATCCACGGCAGCAGGCGGAATCTAACCCGGTTGGCATATTCATCATACCCTGGCAGTTTTTGGAGCAGGGTCTTGTCCTCCAAATGGGTGCGGACCACAAACAATATTACGGTCATTCCTGCCGGAATCATCGCCAGGGAGGAACCAAGCAGGATGGGGACCGCCAGGTAGTATGCGATCATCCCCAGGTATCCCGGATGACGGATGAAGCGATACGGACCGCCGCTGCAGACTTCGTGACCCTTGTCGAATTGGAGCCTGACCACATCGGAAAAGAACCGATTCACCCGCATGGCCCAAACCTCCAAAGCGCAGCCCAGGAGAAACACTACAATCGAAGCCCCCTGGATTTCCGGGGCCATCGCCTGGGACCAGCTCCACCGGTGATCCAGCCCGGCTGTCAGAAAAATGCCCAGCATGCTGAGGACGATGAGTTTTCCGACCTTGACATCCCAAGGCTCAACATTGGCTTTTTTACTGCCCCGTTCGGCCACCACTTCCAGGGAGATGAACTGGAGGCCGATGAGATCGACCGCCGCCAGGAGCCCCAAAAACAGCCACGCCGAAGGCCATTGCATGGTCCCCGCCGAACCAAACAGCACCAACCCCACAAACAGCCAGGCAGCCGGGATCTGTGCGATCCGCCGCAGGGCATTGCGCCTGATTTCCGGTTCGCTGTCAAACAATGCTTTCAAACTGGTCATTGGTATCCCCCTTTCTTGGGATTGGACCCATATCCCTCCAAAGTCAAAGCTCCCCCCAATAAAATAATAATCACTTGGGCTGACCTGGGAGACCATGACCCTTGGGTCTCCACCTGGCACTCATAAAAAGTAACCACCAACGAATCCGCTGTTCCAACGACTGTTCCAACGAATGTTATAACGAATAATTTAAACTGCTGGCAGCAACAACGCAAACGACGGCCTGATCGGCGCTGCCTTGCCTCCGCAATCCCGACGCTGTAAAGGATCAATCCATACTCCCATTATATTCTCCTCAATTGCCTGAAACAATTGGGATACACAGGATCAATTATTTATAGGCTTAGCCCGGCTTATCATGAAAAATTCCGGGTTGGCAATATTGAAATTTCTTATTAGCATCATTAACTTTTTTGCTATATAATTAAAGAAATTTATGTATTTTTAAAGGAGGTCCTGTGATGAATAGAAAACTGAACAAATGTAAAGGTTGTAGTACCGAGCTTTCCAAACATGCAACCAGCTGTCCCCAGTGCGGTGCCAAAAACAAAAAACCACTGACGAAACGCGTGTGGTTCTGGGCAATCATTGCCATCCTGGCGATTGGATCCATCGGTTCGGGCAAGGATAAGCCCTCGACATCAAAAACAGCAGCTGCTGTTTCTGGGAACACTGCCTCAACATTAAAATCCACTGCTCCAACGGCAGCTCCATCTGCAACTCCGGCTGCTGCAGCCCCCGCCCCAACAGTCCCGGCTGCAACGACTTCGGCTGCAACGACCCCGGTTGAAACGCCCCCGGTTGAAACCGCAGCCAAAGTTCCCATCGAATATAAATCCGCCCTCACAAAGGCCAAAGTCTATGCGAATTCCATGAAAATGTCAAAGGCCGGTGTTTTCGATCAATTGACATCTGAGTATGGCGAACAATTCAACCCGGAAGCGGCGCAGTATGCCATCGATACTGTTCAGGCGGATTGGAATGCCAATGCCCTCTCAAAAGCCAAGACTTATTCTGATACCATGAAGATGTCTTCTGCAGGTGTTTATGATCAGCTGATGTCGGAATACGGTGAAAAGTTCACAGAAGACGAAGCCCAATACGGTATCGACAATGTTAAGGCGGATTGGAATGCCAATGCTCTGGCAAAAGCCAAGACCTACCAGGAAACCATGGCAATGTCTCCTGCAAGTGTCTATGACCAGTTAGTCTCAGAATACGGCGAGAAATTTACCGCAGACCAGGCCGACTACGCCATCGCGCATTTGAATGACTAAGCTGTATAACCCAATGTCCTCCGCTGTCCAGAATTAACAAGACGGCTGCCAAATTGATATGCTCCCTTTACGAGCGACCGTGAAAAAAACCACTGCTCATCAACGGGGAGCATTCTTCATGCCAAAAAAAATCCGCTCGGGACAACAAGCCATCAGCTGTTCAAGGATGTATTTAGAAATTTTTCAGTAATCCTTCCATTCCCTCGGCACAGTCCGCCCAAGGAGGTATACTGGATTTACAGAATGCAATCTATAAGCGGACTGATCAATCAATTGGGTTCCCTAGGAAAAAGCCTGAATCATGGACGCTTCCATCCCGGCGGTTTGACCGTCCGACACTGCCCTGGGGCAGCCCAGGGGGAACCCTTTGGTCAAATGTCCGGCACTTGGTATTGCTTGATCCCTGCAGGAGGCAATTTATGGGGAATACGGAACAGTTTGAGCGGATCGCCGCCCATTATGACACCCCGGAAAGAATCCGGATCGCCCG
>CAZOTM010000132.1:0-6076 GCA_964582675.1 uncultured Clostridiaceae bacterium | reverse complement strand
GGATGGAGCCTTCACTATAATCAACTCTAATTGCCGTGCACATTATATCAACTCACTTCTATCTTTTTCCCAGTCCTTGGACTGTCCCCTCCATTATAACAAAAATTACGAAATATCGGTTGATTGACCATAAGGGGTTGGATGACCTGGGGATCGAACTTGGCCGGGTTGACCAAGGCGGAGCAATGTCCCCGGAGCAGGGTGAAATACCCCTCGGATTGATCAGCCTGAAGAAATAGCGAAAAAAAGCGGCTGTCCTAAACTTTCGTTAGCGGACAGCAGCTTTTTTGGTTATTTTATGGTTATTCTGTGGTTAAATTTTTTTGGATTTGCCGGTTCTTATTCAAAGAGCCTAGAACAGGAGTCCTGTGGTGATGGACTTCGGCGGGCAAACCTTGATGCACTCGCCGCAGCGGACACATTTATCCTGATCGATGACTGCCAGAGAATCTCTCATGGAGATGGCTTTTTCCGGGCAGGCTCTGACACACAGGGTACAGCCGATGCAGCCGATGTCGCAGGCTTTTTTTACCATGACACCGGGCAGGGGGTTGGAGCAGCGGTTGATGTAGGCCTGTTTGTGCTTGGGGATGATATGGATGATGCTCTTGGGGCATTCTCTGACGCAGGCGCCGCAGGCGGTGCACCGGTCCGGGTCGATTCGGGAGACCCCATCCTTGATTTCGATGGCACCGAATTCGCAGACGGTTTTGCAGTCTCCGAAGCCCAGGCAGCCATAGACACAGCTGCCAGGTCCTTTCTGGACCAATGAGGCAGCTTTGCAGGTTTTTGTTCCCTCGTAGTCGAAGCGGACTTTGGTATGGGCAGAAGTGCCCTGACAGTGGACCTGGGCAACAGTAGGAACATAATTTCCTCCGGCATAGCCAAGAAACACTGCAACATCGGCTGCGGTATCCTTGCCGCCCACGGAACATTTGGTAGTGACTTTTTCATCACCGGAGGCCAAAGCCCCGGCGTAACCGGCACAGCCTGAATAACCGCATCCCCCGCAGTTTGCTCCCGGGAGGATGGCTAAAAGCTGTGCGACTCTTTCATCCACGGGAACCGTAAAGCGGTTGGAAACAACTGTGATCAATCCGCCAAGTGCCAGAGCAATGGCGCCCATAACCAGGACAGGCATCCCCACATCTCCGATTGCCAATAAAATTGAATACATTTATGCCTCCTCGATCAGCGGAACAGGTTTTCAGCTATACCCTTGAATCCGAAGAAGGATACGGATACGATAGCTGCTGCTGCAAGTATTATGGGTAGACCCTGCAAGGATTTTGGTATATCAGAGTCGAGCATTCTCTTACGGACCCCGGCAAACAGGAACATGGCCAGCATGTACCCCAATCCGATTCCCAGAGAGTTTATCATGGAAGTGACAAAGCCGTATGAATTCTGAACGTTGATCAGGGCAACGGCAAGAATGGCACAGTTGGTGGTGATCAGGGGAAGGTAGATCCCCAGTGCCTTATAAAGGGTGGGGGAGGTCTTTTTGATGATTGCTTCGACGATCTGGACCAAAGCCGCAATAACCAGGATGAAGACCAGGGTCTGCAGGTATTCGATCCCGAACCCCTTCAGGATAAATTCGTAGATTGGCCAAGTGATGGCGGTGGCGCCCAGCATGACCAGGATTACGGCAATGGACATGCTCATGGCGGTTTCCAGAGAATTGGATACCCCAAGGAAGGAGCATATTGCCAGGAACTGCGCCAGAACGACATTGTTGACGAAGATCGTATTAAACAGCAGGGTAAAGATATCTTTCATTATTTCTGACCTCCCTTGTCATCAGTCATTGCTTCAGGGATGATGATTCTTTGAGGCTTCATGGCCTTTCTGAATTCACCCATGCCGCAGCCGGCACTTCCGGCGCAGCCGGCACAGCCAGTGTCGGAACAGGTTGCCGCATCAGCTATGATCGGTTTTTCTTTGGTCAGCTGAACCGCTTTATTGCGAACGGCTTCATCCTGACGGCGGATGATCGCCAGCGTGCCTGCGATCATCATTCCATAAACGAAGAACCCGCCGGGAGCCATTTTCATGATTGTAAAGGGGTTTTCCGAGAGAATCGGGACAGCTTTTCCAAAAAACGTCCCGTTGCCTAAGATTTCCCGAATGGAAGCCATGATGGTCAGGGCGACGGTGAATCCCAAGCCCATGCCAAGACCGTCCACTGCGGCGATGAAGGGCCGGTTCTTATTGGCAAAGGCTTCCGCCCGGCCAAGGATGATGCAGTTGACGGTGATCAGGGGGATGAAGATCCCCAGGGATTTATCCAGAGCCGGTACATAAGCCTTGATCAATAGCTGAATGATCGTAACCAGGCCGGCGATGACAGTGATGTAGACCGGAATCCGGACTTTATCCGATACGAGATTCCGGAGCAGTGAGATCAGGAAGTTGGAAGCGATGAGGACGAAGGTTGCTGCCAGTCCCATGCCGATCCCATTGAAGGCGGAAGTGGAGACAGCCAAAATCGGACAAGTGCCAATCAGCAGGATCAGAACAGGATTTTCTCTTAAAAGTCCATTGGACAGGACTTCCATTGCGCCTTTTTCTTGTTTAGCCATTTTTTCTCCCTCCTATTTTTTCAACAGACCGGCTGCTTTGACCGCATCACTAAGTGCAGCGGCTACAGCATCCGAAGAAATGGTAGCTCCGGCGATCTGATCAACCCCGGTTTGGTCTCCTGAAGGTTTCAGTGCAAATTCTTTATCCGCCGGCTTACCGGTGAATTGATCGGTAAATGCGGCTTCCTCGATTTTTTTGCCGAGACCAGGTGTTTCCTGCGTATTGGCGATTTTGACACCAGATAGGGTATTGTCGGCTTTGAAGCCTGCCATTAGGGGGATATCCCCGCCATAGCCGGCTGTTGCGACTTGGATAACCAAGCCCAGGGATTCGCTGCCTTTCTTGGCCTCATAGACACTGACCAGGGAAGGAATATCGGTTTTCAGGGCGGCTGCATCAACCTCTTCAAAAGCGTCTGCATCGGCGAATAATACTTTCATCTGTTCACCGGCCGCATCAGGTGCAGCAGTCGGAATGGTGCCTCCATTTAGGTAGCCGATGGCTTTCACGGCGTCATTCAACGCACCGACCACAGCGGCTGAAGAGATGGTAGCTCCGGCGATCTGATCAACTCCGGTCTGATCTGCGGAAGGTTTCAGTGCAAATTCTTTATCCGCCGGTTTACCGGTGAATTGGTCGGTAAAAGCGGCTTCCTCGATTTTTTTGCCGATGCCAGGTGATTCCTTCGTTTCGGCGATTTTAACCCCAGTCAGGGTATTGTCCGCTTTGAAGCCTGCCATTAATGGGATATCCCCGCCATAGCCTTTTGTTGTGATCTGTACAACCAAGCCCAGGGATTCACTGCCTTTCTTGGCTTCATAGACACTGGTCAGGGAAGGGATTTCAGTTTTAAGGGCGGCGGCATCAACCGGCTCAAAGGTGTCGGCCTCGGCGAATAACACTTTCATCTGTTCACCGACGGCACCCAGGGCTGATGCTTCAATGGTCGCTTTCGTGGCAGAATAGGTCAGCGACAGCAGGAATGCCGTCACCAGGCAGATGGCCGTAAGCACCAGGGTAGGAACGATTCCTCCTTTATCCTTCAGCACGTTTAACACCTCCTACAGGTAATGTCTTGGTCCACTCTTTGATATGAGGAGCAAAAATGTTCATGACCAGAATCGCATAGGATACACCCTCAGGGGATGATCCGAAATAGCGGATAAGTCCGGTGATGACACCGCAGCCGATCCCGAAGATGATCTTGCCCTTGGTGGTGATGGGTGTAGTCACATAGTCCGTTGCCATGAAGATGGCTCCCAGCATCAACCCGCCGGCCAGGACATGGAACACCGGGTCGTTGCCGGTCATAAGACCGATCAGGGCGACGGTGCCGATGAAGCTTGCCGGGATCCACAGATCGATGACACCTCTGATTACCAGATAGGCACAGCCCAGCAGGAGAGCTGCCGCACTGACTTCACCGATGACGCCGGCATGCTGCCCTAAGAACAGCTTCATATAGGAAGGCACAGTTTCTCCGGCGCGCATCAAGGCAAGGGGAGTGGCTGATGTTAATATGTCGGCGCTTCCCATGGTACCAGGAGCAGCATAGGGATAGCGGACCGTGAATTTGTTCATGGCCCCTCCAAAGGACAGGAGGAGGACGATCCGGGCGGTGATGGCCGGATTGGCAAAATTGTGGCCCAGTCCGCCGAACATTCCCTTGACCAGGAACATGGCAACTGCCGCACCGATTACCGGGATCCACAGGGGGATCGCTTCGGGCATATTGTAGGCGATGAGAATGCCGGTTACCACCGCTGATAAATCACTGATGGTGGCAGGCTTATTGGTCATTTTATTCCAGAGCAGTTCGAAGAGGACGCAGGAGATCACGCTCACGGCGGTGATCATTAGAGCCCTTGTGCCGAAAATGAAAAACGCTGCGATCAATGCCGGCATCAAGGCGATGATGACGTCCAGCATGATGGATTGTGTCGTTCTCGAATCACGAATATGTGGAGAACTTGAAACTGATAAATTCATTAGTTTTTAGCCTCCTTTGCTTTCTTTAAGGCATCGAGCCCCTGTTTATAGAATGCTTTGCCCAGCCGGATATTTTGTACCAGATGGCGCTTGGCGGGACAAACGTAGGAACAGGCTCCGCATTCAATGCAGTTGTTGATGGCATATTCATCCATCCGGTCAAAATCCTTGTGCCGGGCAGCCGTATCCAGTTCAGTGGGCATGAGCAGCAAAGGACAGGATCTGACGCAGCGGCCGCAGCGGATGCAGGCTGACTCTTCAAAAATCAAAGCAGATTTGTTGAAGACCAGAATGGCATTGTTGTTTTTGACCACCGGGGTATCGATGTCGGAAATGGAAAGTCCCATCATCGGTCCGCCCATCAGGATCTTTTTCGCTTCAACTTTCAGACCGCCGGTCTTTTCGATGAACTCGGAAATTTTAGTGCCGATGGGGATCCGGTAATTGCCGGGACCGGCTACTGCATCGCCGCTTAATGTGACAATCTTGGTCACCAGAGGCTTGCCGGTTTGGAAGTAATAATTCAGGGCAATGACCGTGCCCACATTCAGCACCATGACATTCACATCATGGGGCAGCCCGCCGGCTGGGATCACTCGGCCGGTCACGGACTGGATCATGACTTTTTCAGCCCCTTGCGGGTATCTGACCGGCATTTGTCTGACTTCCACAGAATCCTTGATGGGGGATATGGCGGCGGCATCGGCGACGGCTTTGGCCGCTTCCGGTTTGTTAGCCTCGATGGCGACGATGGCTTTGGGAATTTCCATAAACTTTAAAATGACGGCCAGGCCTTCCATCAAGTCATTGGGTTTCTCCAGCATCAATCGTTCGTCGGAAGTTATAAACGGTTCGCACTCCATCCCATTGACAATGAGCAGATCCGGATACTTGTCCTTAGGGGGCCGCATCTTGACATGGGTCGGAAATCCCGCCCCGCCAAGGCCAACCATGCCCGAATCAGCCACTGCCTTAATGAAGGCTTCTTTGTCCCCTAAAACCGGAGGAGCAATCGATTCATCCCATGTATTTTGATAATCATTTTCGATTTCGACGATCTCCACCAGATCGCCGGTTCCCATCAATTCACGCTTCACGGATTTGACTTTTCCTGAAACGGAGGCGTGGACTGGTACGGAGATTCCCGAGGGTTCGCCGATTTTCTGACCGATGTTGACATGTTCCCCCGCTTTGACCAATGGCTTGCAGGGTGCACCGATTTGCATGTTCATTGGTATTCTGACAGAAGCCATATCCAGAATGTCCTGGATTTTTGATTCTCTTGTCAACTTGTTTTCATGCGGATGAACGCCGCCTTTGAAAGCATGCTTTTCAAACAATTTGTTTCCTCCTCCTAGCTAGTACAAGATAATTACCCGAAATTATCTATAAATAAACAATGATTCCCGTAAGTGATAAAACACTATTACTTTACTATGATATAACAAAACAAATAATTTGTTAACTGATTAAAGACATATATTTACAAAATTAATAATGG
>CAZOTM010000131.1:0-6163 GCA_964582675.1 uncultured Clostridiaceae bacterium | reverse complement strand
GAAAGCCAGTCGGCTTACCTGAACCGGATCATGATCCTGGGAAGACAGAAGATTACCGGTTATGTTAAACCTTAAGAAATTCACAATGAAATAAACCAAGGATACCCAATTGGGTATAAAATAAAAGGGTTGAATCATCAACCCTTTTTAATTTTCAAATTTTTCATTGCAGGGGAGGTATTGATCATGGTTACGCCGGATAAACTATTTGGAGGGGTTCTCCTGGGAATCAACCTCCTGGCTTTTTGGTATTACGGCAAGGATAAACAGAATGCCATCAGGAAACGACGAAGAACACCGGAGAAGTTTCTCCTCTTGATCGCCTTGGCCGGGGGCGCCTTCGGCGCTCTGTTCGGGATGCTGTTCTTCCATCATAAGACCAGACATCGCAAGTTCAGGATCCTCCTGCCCTTATTTGCCCTCCTATGGTCGGTGATCATCTGGTTTCTGTATTTCCAGTAGCCTTGTCAAACGCCGGTAAGGAAAAACCAGCGGTTCGTGGATCAATCCACAGACCGCTGGTTTTAGCTTATGGGTCTTCGATTCAGGTCTTACCGGACGTTATCCGTTCACCACGTTCCTGGGATCATTCTCCAGAAAATGTTCAATATTGCTGACCGCCACATCCATCAACCGCTGCCTTGATTCCTTGGGTGCCCATGAGATATGGGGTGTTATGATGCAGTTCTTGGCCGTCAACAGGGGATTATCCGGCAGGATCGGTTCTGTGGCGACAACATCCAAGCCGGCGGCATAAACCTTGCCCGAATTCAGGGCATCCGCAAGATCCTGTTCCACAATGAGCTGTCCCCGGCTGTTGTTGATGATGACTACTCCATCCTTCATCTGCCCGATGCTGGTCTGGTTGATCATCCCCTGGGTATCCGGGAATAGCGGGCAGTGCAGCACAATGAAATCCGAGGCCTGATAAATATGCTCCAGGGTGGTATGCTCAGCGATCTCCCTGCCGGCTTCCGAGGGATTGCGGTCATTTGCCAGTACCTGCATGCCAAAGGCCTTGGCCAGCTTGCCAGTTTCCATCCCGATCTTGCCGAAGCCGACGATACCGATGGTTTTGCCATTCAACTCGATCAAAGGATAATCCCAGAAGCACCAGTCAGGATTGTTTGACCATCTTCCCGCTTTGACCTGTGCGCTGTGATGGCCGATATGGTGACAGATCTCCAGGATCAGGGCGATGGCAAACTGAGCCACTGACTTGCTGCCGTAGGTGGGAACGTTGGTCACGACGATCCCCCGCTCCCTGGCCGCCGCCACATCCACGATGTTATAGCCGGTGGCCAGCACCCCGATGTATTTTAAATTCGGGCACCTTTCAATGACCTCCCTGGAAACCGGGCACTTATTGGTTAAAACCAGGTCCGCCTCCTTGACCCGGTCGTAGACCAAATCCACCGGAGTCCGGTCATAAACGGTCAGGGAACCAAATTTTTCGATTTCATTCCAGGATAGATCCCCCGGGTTTTCAGTATAACCATCCAATATTACGATTTTCAACTCTATCACTCCTCGTATTCAATATTGTTTCTTGCCGTGATCGGCATTTATTATGTTCAAAAACTCATGTTTTTTTTAACCT
This sequence comes from uncultured Clostridiaceae bacterium, assembly GCA_964582675.1. GTDB lineage: Bacteria > Bacillota > Clostridia > Clostridiales > Clostridiaceae > JG1575. The sequence continues at coordinate 4,563 of CAZOTM010000131.1, read as the reverse complement.
TGTTTTTATGATACCATCATTTCATAAACAGTGTTTTCTGGATAAAGCATACCATATGGCTGACAAAGAGGAAAAATATATATTCACAGCAAATTTTCAGCAAATTTTCTCGCGTGAAATCGTCAATCAATTTCTTTAATCCTTAAAAAAATATTCACAATGTGTTATAATAACGCGAGTGAATAAAAAACCTAAAAATCAGTAAGGCGGAATTAAAATGGATAATAAGAAACGAATAATACTGGCAGTTGGAACTGTGCTTCTTTTACTTTTGGCAATGTTTGTGATCGTCAAGATCCCCTTCGGATCCAAAACTGCGACAAACTCGACGACAACCAAAGCTTCCACCCAGATCACCATCGCTGTGAATTCCCAGACCGGCTCCAGCAACTCCACCGGCACCAAACCAACCATCACCAGATCAGGCTCCACTTCTACTGGAACAGTCACCCGCGCCGGTCAATCCAATAACACCACCTCGGCAGTTACCAGGACCAATGCAACAACCAATTCCACCGAGCCGGAAGATACTACTCCAGAAGAAACTACCCCGGAAGAAACTACCCCTGAAAAAACCACCCCTTCCAATTTCAAAGCAGGCAACTTGATCGGTATGGACTTCTATGATGGCAAAGAAGCTGCCCAGAAAGCCGGTTACAGTTTTGATGTGTTATACCTGTTCGAAAGATCCGGGGCAATCGTATCGGACTCACAGACTCAGTCATTGATCAGCTCTGGTTCCCTTGATGCCACCATTACTGAATATTCCGAGAGCGGCGACAACATTTTGGTCAATGCCATGTTGAACGAATAGACAGGATCCGGCAGAAACTTTCAAACGATAATTTACCCATGAAATATCATGGTCCGGCAGATCCCCTCTAAGATGCTGCCCATTTAAAAAAGCCATGGAGCAAAGTACAGAACTTTGCTCCATGGCTTTTTGCCAGGCTTTTTTGTTAGTCCTTTTTGTTCGGCTTTTGGGCAATGACTGATGATTTTATTGCCAGCTCATCATTCTTCCGAATCATCCCGGGGCCCCAAAGTTCTCACCATGTCAACTTTGGTTCGGGGCTTGTCCGGCTCAATGGAGTAATCATCCGCCAGCAAATTGGGGTTACCGTCCAGCCTGGAAGCGACGTCATTCCTCAGGAGCTTGTAGATCGTCGCAAATGTGGGAACACCCAACAGGGTCCCAAGAATGCCGTAAATACCGCCGCCCAATGTGATCGCTACTAATACCCACAGTGCCGGAAGGCCCACGGAATCGCCCACGATCCTGGGATAGATGAAATTCCCGTCGATCTGCTGGAGGATCACGATATAGACTAAAAACAGGATCGCTTTGGTCGGGCTCACCGACAGGATGATGACGAAGCCCAAAGCACCGCCCGATATCGCGCCAACAATCGGGATCAGGGATAAAAAGCCGATGACCGTTCCGATCATGGTGGCATAAGGAAATTGCAGGATCATCATGGTCACTGCAGTGATCACACCAATCACCATGGCTTCCACCACTTGGCCGGAGATGAACTTGGAAAAGGTCGAGCTGGTGACACTGAAGATGTAGTTGATCTTGGATATCTTCTGCGGTGCAACATAAGCGGACATCAGCCGGTTGCCCTGTCGCATCAGGTTCTCCTTGGAGAGCAGGATATAGATGCCGAAGACGATCCCCACCACGAGGTTAATCACTGAACCGAAAAATCCGCCGGCACCCTTCAGCAGCAGATTGGCCATCCCGCCGGCGCCGTCGATGAGCCTGTTCAAAGTTTCCGTATTCGCCGGATTGGCGCTTTCAAAGGCGGCCCTTAAGGCAGGTATTTTGGTCCCCATGTCCTCAATATATTTCCATAAACTGGTATACAACCCCGGCAGTTTTTCGGTGATGACCCCCAGGGTGGAAATCAACTGGGGTATGACCAGAATAATCACCAGCCCGGTGATTCCCAGGACGAGCAATAGGGAAATGATGACCGCCACGGGCCGTTTGTGTTTTTCCAGGAAGGTATTTTTAAAATTATTGCTGATCTTCGCTTCCAGCCACTCCATGGGCAGATTTAACACGAAGGCGGCAAAAAATCCAATCAGCAGCGGAGAAATGATCCCCATCATCTTTTGGAAAATCACGATGAATTCCTTGACGTTCATTACTGTAAACGCCACTGCCCCGGCCAGGATGATCAATCGTGCCCACTCTTTGAATTGAAATTTAGGTATTTTTTGCATAGCTCTCCATTTCCTTAATTATTTTGTGTCCATCCTATCTCATCGTATCTCAATATTTTGCATCGCATTTCAACTGGTTGCGGCACACATCGAGGATTTCCTTATGTTATCCCATTTATCGCCTTTATTCAATCCTTGGGCTGACTCGCTGAATTGAGTTTACCAGCCCAACGTTAAAACAGGATTAGCTGTCTAATCCTGTTTTACATAAAGGCTCGGTTTTATCAGATGGGTTCATCAGATGGTTTTATCAATTGATTTTTTGTTTGTCTTGGCATTGGCTTTTATCGCTTGCTTCATCAGTTGGGAAAATGCTGCGTAAAGAATTCATTCAGGGACAGGGCTGCCTTGGCGCCTGATGCAGCAGCAATGATGATCTGCTTATAGGGTTCGGTGGTAACATCCCCGGCGGCAAATATCCCGGGGACCGAGGTGGCCATTTTATCATCCACAATGATCTCGCCGGCTGAGTTGATGTCCATTAAGCCTTTGAAAATTTCCGTGTTGGCCGTGTAGCCGATCTCCACAAAGACGCCTTCCGTAGGGACGACTTTTGTCTCCCCGGTGGCCTTGTCCTTTACCGTGATCGACTCCACCCCGTTTTCCCCATTGATGGATTCAATGACCTGACCCAGGGAGTAGTGGATGTTGTCAATTTTCTTCATCTGCTCCAATACGATGGAATCCGCCCGAAAGACGGAGCGATGGATGAGGGATACGGATTTGCAGATCTTGGACAGGTCGATGGCCGCTTCCACGGCCGCATTGCCGCCCCCCGCCACCACCACATCGGCGCCTTTATAAAGGGGGCCGTCGCAGATGGCGCAGTAAGTCACTCCACGTCCATAGAGGGCTGCCTCCCCCGGAACGCCCAGCTTTCTCGGCGATGAACCGGTGGCGGCGATGAGGGTCCTGGCCCGGTAGGTTTTCTCATCCTCACAGGATACATTGAACAAGCCGTCCGCGGCCTGCTCCACCTTGGTCACCCCGTAATACATGATCACCGGGATCTCCAATTCATCCACATGTTTTTGGAAATTGTTGACCAGGGCTTCCCCGGAAATGGAGGAATGGCCCAGGTAGTTCTCCACCGAAGAGGTATCCGCCACCTGTCCGCCGGGTTTCCTGCCGATGATCCCCACGTTGAGACCCTTTCGTTTTAAATAGATGGCCGCATTCATGCCGGCCGGTCCAAAACCGATGATGATCGTATCATATAGTGTGCCCGGATCAAATACTACTTCATCTTTTTTACCTGTACTAAAATCCAGCTTAAACTCTTCCATTCCCATACTTCCTCCACTGTTCTTTATTATTTATTGCATATTGATCAGCTGTTGACGATTTTACTGACGGTGGATTCGGATAGCCCTCCGAATACCTGACCGAGCTGTTTAAGGCTTAATTTGGAGCAGGCTTTAAGCTCCCTGATCATTTGATTTCGCAAATCCTTTTGTTTGATCATTTCGTCCAGACTCAGTCCCGCTTTACTGGCGGTATCCTCCAGTTTGGCCCTGGCCTCTTCCACTGTGGCGATCCTGCTTTGGCAGTCTCTGCCGATTTCTCCGGCTTCCCCGGTTTGCCCGCTATCAGGTACTGATACGGGATCAATGCTTAAATGGGTTTCCCGGAGGATATCCTTCAGGGCAAAGCAGGCTGCCGAATAGAATTCCCCGGCTTGATCCGGTCCATCCATCCGGAAGGTCACTTCGGGAATGGATTCCAGGGTCGGGAGCAGCTCGCTTTTAAACCGGTCATTGAAGAGACAGCCCGGACAATTTTTATAGATGGAATAACCGATGTTGATCTCTTTCATTATTTTTGATATATCGCAGCCCATGGCATCGAGGATAAGATGATACTCGTCCGGCTTGGTCAGACAATAGGCATAGATTTTAAATTTATTTTTTTGCCGGGATTTATTAACGATCCGGAGGAATTGTTCCCTGTCTTGGTTGGACGCAAACAGCTGTTTGTCCCTGGGACTTTTCTGGATGATGTGATAGATTCCAAAGTCATCTTTGATTCTGCCCTCTCTTGGCATATTCCTCACCCCCATCCCATTATACAAGAAATTCCCAATAATTCAAGTACCGTCCCAACGGGATCCTTCATTGTGGCTTCATGAATTGATGGCTTCATGAAGCCATGGCTTTATGGATTGATCTTGACCTGATCTAGGCTTGGATGAGCTTTTCCAGTTCATCGATGATGTCCGTGAAGTTCCTGATGGTATCCAGGATGGGCTGGGGGGAAGTCATGTCCACTCCGGCATCCTTTAAGACATCCACCGGATATTTGGAGGAGCCGGCTTTCAGCAAGGAATTGATG
>CAZOTM010000130.1:0-6165 GCA_964582675.1 uncultured Clostridiaceae bacterium | reverse complement strand
CCGAGACATCGCCATTTAAACCGTGCCAGCCTGGCTGCGTTTTGGAGGGAAAAGAGAAACTGAAGCACTTGAATACAAAAACAAACCGGATCCAAGGAGCCCTGCTCCCTGGATCCGGTTTGTTTTTATTTATTTCCTGGACTTCTCAGGTCTTCCCTTGTAAACCCTGGTGCCCTCAATTCCATCCAGCCCAACGGCAGCCCAGGCTGCTGGTCAAAACAGATCCCCCCACGAAAGGTTCTTCCCCCGCTTGAAATCATCTGGGGTTTTTCCCTTGCTCAGAGTCTGATGGGTTATCCCTAATTTTGAGCAGAGCTCCAGTTCAAAAAAGCCTTTATGGATTTGAGGATGGCGGATGATACGGCTGCCCTGCACCGCCACTGCCTTCCGGGAAAGGATCAGGTAAGCGAATTTTTCGTCTTCGTGGGACAAATCACCTGACTTGATGTATTTTAAGGCTTTGCTGCGATTGACCCGTTTGCTGAAATGGCACCAGTCGTCCCGATCCGCCATTGGGCAGTTTCCGGTGAAAGTGCAGGGGGCCAGGATGTGAAAGCCTCTGGACAGGAGCAGCTGCCGGATCCTCAGCAGTTTATGAAAATGTTCCGGGACACCGGGAACAATGATCACCGCAGTATCCTCCGTGGCAAGATCCACTGCCTCACAAAGCCTGTCGATTTCCTCCCCCTGGAGTTCATTGGCCATATACGAAGCCAGGACCAGGTCATATTTTTCATCGGGTTTGAACTTCTGGAAATCGCCATCCACCCACGAAATATTTCCAGGCTTAATACCGGCCTCCGCTAAAAATCCCTCGCCTGCGCCCCTCATGGCTTTTTGCTCCTCCAGGAGGGTAAACTTCACCTCTGTCCCAAAAGCTTCCCTGACGGCTAAAACGGCGGTTGCCGGGCCGCTTCCCAGGTCAAGCAGGGTCTTCGGCTTGAACCCACCATAGGTTTCCTTCAGCCTTCCCATGACTTCATATATTACCAGGGCCGTGGCAGGCAGGCGGTAAATCACATAAGCCAGGGCCCGATCGTGATCAATGATCTCAAGATCCTTGCCAGCCGAGGACTTATCCCGGTAGCGGTCCCTGACCTCCAGGGCGATCTGCCTGATTTTGGTCAGACCAATGTCTGAAGCCAGCCGGTCCGTTATTTCATTGATGGTCAAATTCAGAGGATCCATAAACTATGTTCCCTTTCTCGTTCATTAGGTTTTTGTGGATTAATTATTGATTAAAGGGCCGATTTAAAGTTTATTCTTGAGTATAATCAGGATGTAACCTATAATTCAGGTAGACATTTAATGATGTCAGCCATAAAATCTGGCGGACATTAAATTTAAGGAGGGAATATATTTGAAAAGCTATGTTTGCACAGTTTGCGGATACGTCTATGATCCGGCAGTTGGTGACGAAGATAATGGAGTCAAAGCGGGAACAGCTTTTGCAGATCTTCCGGAAGATTGGGTTTGCCCACTTTGCGGAGTAAGCAAGGATCAGTTCGAAGAGGAATAAGCGATCATGCTGTACATTTTGATGTACAGCATTGCTTTTTTTTGCAACCGCCGATCCGTCTGCCTTATTGATGATCCCATAACCCATAATTCCCCATCCCGGCCACACCGCTGATTCCTCAGCCTCTGTGAACAAGCTGGCGTTCTGCCGCCGGCTGAAGAAATCATTCTACTTCGTGCTCCTCATTACGGTGAGAAATTTGACACTGCCTGCGCCGGATTGGTTCAGTTTACCTGCCAGGCTTTGAATGGAGGCGCCGGTGGTCATGATGTCATCGAAAATCAGGATGTGCTTGGCCTTTAAGATCTCCTCATAACCGTTTTTAATGACGATATTCTTAGACGAGCGTTCCTGTCTTTGGAAATAATTCAGGGTTTTATTTTCTCCCTTCCCGTGATTCGCCGTACATTCCAGGAGCGGAATCCCGCTGATTTTCGAAAACTCTTTGGCCAACAGGCGGCCGGGATCAAAACCCCGCTGACGGAGGTTTTTTTTCCCCGACGGGATATAGAGAAGATAATCGATCCCCTGCAGGCTGGCGGCACCAAAATCGGCTGCTTCGCCAGCCTGCAGCTGATCAGCCCAATACTCGGCCATTAACGCTGCCAATGCATCAAAGGCAGCAAATTTTAGGTCCTTTTTAAATTTATAAATCAGCCGCTCCGCAGCGCCCTTATAAAAAAACATGGATGAGCCTGCCATCCCATGAAAAACATGGGGGCCGTATACCTGGATATCCTTCCGGCAGACCTGACACAGTCCCTGGGATTGATTCCCGCAGACCGGACAATCCACTGTCTGGTAGAGAAAATCCAACAGCCGGCCATACAGCGGTTTGACCCCCTGATTGCCCCGCCCTCCTTGGAAACCGCCCTTTTTCAACCTAACCTTTAACGCCACGGCCACACCTTTCCTTTAACCTTGACCAACGTCCTCGAATAGCTGTCCGGGATGACCGCCTTTTATTCAATCGATTGGTGGATCTGAAGCTATACAAAGATATCGTCGCTTTCCCAGCGGGCCCGATTGTATTCCCGGGTGATTTCCCTGGCCATTTCGATATTATCCGAGGTTTCGGCCCCTATGAGCAATACCTCGCCGCCGGGCGGGGCATAAAGACAGCTCCGTAAAGCCAGATATACGAACTGCCGATAATTATACCTGGTTGAATTGGCGTTGGTTATGATGTATTCCAAATTGATGGGAATATCCATCAAATCATCGGGGTTCGACAGGAAAATAATCGCCGGTTCAGCACCATCCAAACAAATATTTTTCAATTCTTCCCCGGTCAAACCGTCGCCTTCATGGAGGAACCGCCCATTCATCGGATTGACTCGTTTGATGTAGGTGATCATCCCCGATTTGGTGGCCTCTTCCGGGGTGACGATCACGACTTTCCGATTCCCCTTTAAAAAGAACTTGATGTAGCTGTAAAGGGAAGAGGGGATGGAGTCTTTGATGTCGATCCGGCTTTCAATGAATCTTGGCTCAGGGATAAAGCTGCCATCAGCCTTCACCGGATACTCCAGATTGATGACATTTTTGAAGACCCTTTCCATGGAGTAGGCAATGATCTTGCCGGTTTTTTTATATAGATGCGTCAGCAGTGTATGCATTTCATTTTTGTTATGGGACGGAAATGAATTGATGTCATCATAAATGATCAGGGTATAATCATCCCCCACCGCAATGGCTTCATCGAAGGTGACGGTCCGCAGGGAGGGTGTCGCATTTCCCGAAGGGCTCCCCGCCTCGGCCTTTTCAGCCAGATACCGGCAGATCAATGATTGGCCGCCCTCCTCCCCGGTGACATATAAAATTCTATCCCCGCTGCGGAGTTCATCCAGGAGCCCGGCGATGGGCTCGATCCCCCGGTAGGGCACCGTCACCAGATTGATTCCCTTAACATTTGAATTCTTATACCAATTGATCAATTCGTGGTTCAAATCAATTAAATTAACCAGCATAGTTTACTCCAAACTCCCTTTTGATATCTCCTCCAGCACGCTGACCGCCTTCTTCAGCCGGTAGCCAAGGGAGGTATATCTTTCAAAGGATCGGTTATTTTTAATCATAAAGTGCAGGGCCCGCAGATCCCCCACAAGGACGACCAATTCCCGGGCTCTGGTCACTGCCGTGTACAGGAGATTCCGGTTCATCAGCAAAGGCGGACCCATATACAGGGGCATGATCACCACCCGGAATTCCGAACCCTGGCTTTTATGGATGGTAACAGCATAAGCCAGCTCCAGATCATCCAGATCCATGGGAGTATAATCCACATAGCGTTCATCATCGAAACATACTGTCACCAGCTCATCCTCATCATCGATGGCCCTGACGTAGCCGATATCGCCGTTAAACACCCCCGTCTCCGCTTCGAAGCTGTGATCGTCCCGCTGGAGCGTCAGCCGTGACTTCAAGTTATAGTTGTTCCTGGTCTGCATGACCTTATCCCCCACCTGAAAGGGGGTGAACGTCTTCCGGCTGCCCGAAACGGGATTTAAAACTTCTCTTAACAGCTCATTCAGACGGTAGATCCCCAAATCCCCCTTGCGCATGGGACTGAGGATCTGGATATCCTTCACCGGATCCCAGGTCTTATTGAATTCCGGCAGCCGTTTCGTGACCAACTCCACAATGCTGGCTTGAGCCGACTGGGCATCCCCTGCGCCGATAAAGAAAAAGTCGGATTCCCGCCCGTTCAATACGGGATTTTCCCCATGGTTGATCCGGTGGGCATTGCTGGCGATCATGCTCTCGCTGCCCTGCCGGTAGATCATCTCCAACTGGATCACATTGGCTGTCCCACTGTGGATGATATCCCCCAAAACCTTGCCCGGACCCACGCTGGGAAGCTGATCCACGTCCCCCACCATGATCAGCCGGGTACCTGGTTTGATGGCATTCATCAGGTTGTTCATCAACACCACGTCCACCATGGAGGCTTCGTCGATAATGACACAATCGCATTCCAAGACCGCATCGCCGCCGAATTCCTCGCCATCATCGGCTACCCCGATATCCAGCAGCCGATGGATCGTCTTGGAGACTTCCCCCGTCGTCTCAGTCATTCGCTTGGCAGCCCGCCCGGTGGGCGCCGCCATCAATACCTTCAGTCCGGAGGTTTTCATGAGGGCCAGGATGCACTTGATGATGGTGGTTTTCCCAGTGCCCGGGCCGCCGGTGATGATAACCAGCCCGGATTGCTCGATCCCCTTGATGGCAGCTTTCTGCTTTCCATGGAGGAGGATGGCATTTTCCCGCTCATACTTTTCCAAAAAATCATCCAGTTTCACGGTGAGATGCTTAACCCTGGCTTGTGTCATGGCCAGGATCCGTTTGGTGATGGACAGCTCGCATTGGTAATAGGGCGGGGCAAAAATAAAATTGCCCTCTGCCAATTCCTCCGACACCAAACTGTCCTTTAAAATCAGGGTCTTAATATTTTCAACTACTTTATCCTCGGAAACCTCCAGCATTGAAAAAGCCTCCTCTGTGAGCTTTTTCAACGGGATGCAGGTATTGCCAAGTCCGGAAAAGTTATTGACAACATACTTTATCCCGCTTTGGATCCGGAAGGGGGAATCCTTGTCGATCCCGAGATTTTCGGCGATCTTATCCGCTGTTTTAAATCCAAAGGTGGGTATATCCTCACTCAGAATATAGGGATTTTCACTCACCAAAGCGATGGAGTTCTGACCATAGCGATAATAGATCTTCATGCATTGGGAAGCGGTGACCCCGTAGGACTGGAGAAATACCATGATATTTCTGACTTCCCGGGACTTAAGATAGCTGTCCTTGATAATTGCCAGTTTTTTAACGCCGATCCCTTCCACTTCCTGCAGCCGATCGATTTGATTGTCCATGACTTCAAAGGTCTGACTGCCAAAGGCTTTGATGATCCGTTTAGCCGTGACCGGCCCGATCCCGGAAATCACCCCGGAGGAAAGATACTTTTCCATGCCGCCGGGGGACTCAGGCAGCATCTCCTCGGCAGCTTCGACCTTTAACTGCTCCCCGAAGGTCTGATGTTTGATCATGCTGCCCGTCAGCTTTAAAAGCTGTCCGGTGAATACAAACGGAATTGTTCCCACAAAAGTAATGAGGTCATCATCGGTTTTAAGCCGGCCCACCACATAGCCCGACTCATCATTTTGAAATATAATGTCTTTTACACTACCTTTGAATTCCATTTGAATCCCTCCATCTATCACCCATTATACAATAAGCTGCCACCCCTTGACTAATGGACCGTCCCAGGGGATTATCCGCCATATTCCAAAACCTATACAGCGGCGGTTAATCAGTTGTCAATCGGTTGGCAGTCGGTTGGCAGTCGGTTGGCAAACTGCTGAACCATAGTCACCGGTATTCCTAACCGGCAGATAGAAAAACTCATCCAACCCGATCAGACTAAAGCCCAAAGCACCCTCATGGTTCAAAAAGGGATCAAGTGTCATAGCACTCGATCCCTTCATCAGCCTGAATTTTATTCAATAATTACCATAGGATTGCCAAATGGGTTCTGCTTCGGCCAATGGACTGCACCGGAGCTCGCCTTGGTCGGTTCGTCTTTTCCAATGTTCGCCTGGCAATCAGCCGCTGGAAATCTGGGATGATCCAGCCAGAGGTTTGAC
>CAZOTM010000129.1:0-6224 GCA_964582675.1 uncultured Clostridiaceae bacterium | reverse complement strand
TGCCTGAAATATTCCAGGGAAATCCGCAAAAATCCGATGCTTGCTCTGAAAAAAACAAAAAACCGACCCACCGGGTCGGCAATTGCTTCCAAAATTGATGCATTAATATTCAATGGCCCTGCGACCCCAAGGAATGTAATCCTCTACAAACTAAGAATACCATCAAGAGTAACTATTATCAAGAAAATCACTTTTTATCAATCCCAATACAATCTATCAGTGAAAAAATAAAACCCCTAACCCCTGGAAGTTTAAACCCTCAACCATTGCGCTGCAGCGGTTGAGGGTTTTCCAAAAAAGACTTCATAAAAATTCATCCTCCGTTTATAAAATGCCTAGTTATGTTTTTTCATTGTTTAAAATATATTAACATTTGCGGGGTGAAATTTGACATCGTTTCCAACTTATTCTCTGGAAATTGTGCCTGGGGTTCAAACCCCCATGGCAGAGGCTAAATGCCCCCTTATATGGTGATATCTGAACTTGAAATGGCTGCCACGGGAAAAAGCCTGGTAAAAACCCTCAAAAAGTCACAGAGTCTTTGGAAACAAGTTTTTGGAAACAAGTCTTTGGAAGTACCCATCAAACTGCTTGCTGCATTGGGCGGCCGCCTTTCATCAATATCAGCAGGATTACGGCGGCAGCCAATGACAAACTGGCCCCAAACACAAACGGTACGGCCGCCCCAAACCTGGTCCATAGGACACCGGCAATGGCGCTGGCCGGGAACAGGGCGATCCCGACAATGGTGGAATGCAGCCCGAGCATCGTGCCTTTCAATTCCACTGGAGAAATTTCCGCAATGAATGCCCGTTCCACCCCGGCGATCATGGCTGTATAAATGCCATAAAGAACAAACAGCCCCACCATCCAGATTTTATTGTAGGCTGCTGCAAACCCCAGATAAACCAGGGCAAAAACCATATAGCCGGACACCAGCAGCCGTTTTCTGCCTACCTGATCGGATCTTTTTCCCAAGGGGATCGCCAGCACCGAGGCGGTTAAATTGTATATGAAGTAAAGCAAAATGACCGAAGTATCGTTAAACCCCACACTTTTGGCACGAAGCAGCAGGAACGCGTTGGATGAATTCCCCAGGGTAAACAAAAAGGCCACGAACAGATACAGCTTCAACTGTCCGTCGAGCTTTTTCATATTCTTCCAAAAGGGTTCCCGCTGGGTAATCATCGGCGGCTCGGTTTTTTCCCTGATTAACGGAAACATCGCTAAACTCAGGACGGCCGGGATCATGGAGAGGCGAAATAGGTTCTTATAATCAAAGGCTCCCGCCCCACTTGACAGCAACAGATAAGCCGTCAATATTCCGATGGCCGATCCCGCCATATCCAGGGCTTTATGAAGGCCGAAGGCTGCGCCCATATGGTTGCTGTCCGCACTTTCAGAAACCATAACATCTCTCGGGGCGGTGCGGATCCCCTTGCCAATTCGATCAACCACCCTGGCGCCAAGGATACCCAGCCAAGAACTGGCGGCAATCAAGGCGATCTTGTAGACAAGGCCGGTTGCATAACCCAAAAACGCAATCGGTTTTTTCTTTTTATATTTGTCGGTAATATAGCCGCTGAACACTTTCAGCAGACTGGCCAAACTTTCGGCAATTCCTTCAATAACCCCTACCAAGGCCGGAGTCCCGCCAAAAACCGCTGTTAAATACAGGGGGATGATCGGGTATACCATCTCCGCACTGATATCCGCAAAAAAACTGACTAACCCTAAAAAAAACACATTCCACACTTGAACGTCCCCTCTTTTATCCGGCTGAGCCCATTGATTTATCATTGCATAAGGCCTCGCTGTTTCCATCTCCCCCGAAAAATCCTCACACACTTAAAATCCGCTGGATTGCTTTGAATTGCTTTGAATTGTTTTGGATTGCTTTGGATTGCTTTGGATTGCTTATATTTTTCTCTTTCTTGGATTCTTTGGATTCTCTGGATTCCAAGGCGTCTCCATCGTCGCCTTGGAAACTACCGCCAACTGCAGAAGGCTTTTCTCAGCTGGCGGTCATCCATTATTGCATTGTCCCAGATCGAACTTGTCACTGGACCTTATTCTCAGATAGTCTTTGTATTCATTACCCGCATGGCATTTAAAATGGCAATGATGGCCACCCCCACGTCGGCAAAGACTGCTTCCCACATGGATGCTATACCTGATGCCCCAAGGACCAGGAACACCGCCTTCACACCCAATGCAAAAATAATATTCTGCATTACGATGTTCCTGGTTCGTTTGGCAACCTTAATGGCGGTGACGATCTTGGATGGTTCATCGGTCATAATGACGATGTCGGCGGCCTCAATGGCAGCATCTGAGCCCAAGCCGCCCATGGCCATGCCGATGTCGGCCCTTGCCAGCACTGGGGCATCGTTGATCCCGTCACCAACAAACACGATCTTTCCCTTGCTGGTTTTTTGAGCTTCCAGGAGTTCAATTTTTTCTACTTTGTCGGCTGGCAGCAATTCAGAATAAACCTCATCGACTCCCAGCTGTCTGCCGATCTTTTCGCCCACTGCCTCCATATCGCCGGTGAGCATCACGATCTTCCAGATACCAAGCTCTTTCAGTCCTTTGATGGCTTCCGCCGAGTCTGCCTTGACTTCATCGGCGATCACGATGTTTCCCGCGTATTTATTATTTACCGCAATGTGCACCACGGTGCCCAGGGTTTCAATTTCCTGATATTCAATCCCCGCATTGGCCATTAATTTGCCATTGCCGGCAAGGATCTCGAATCCGGCAAGTTTAACTCGTAACCCATGACCGGGGATCTCCTGGTACTCCTCGATTTTGCCAAAATCAACCGCTTGCTGATAGTGCTTCAAAATGGACAGGGCGATGGGATGGCTGGAATGGCTTTCGGCATAGGCCGCATATTCGATCAGTTCCTCAGCGGTGTAATCGCTGTGGGCGTTGACTTCCACAACCTCAAACACCCCTTTGGTCAATGTACCGGTCTTATCAAACACCACCATCTCCACATTGTTCAAAGCCTCCAGATAATTGCTGCCCTTCACCAGGATCCCACGCTTGGAAGCTCCGCCGATCCCGCCGAAGAATCCCAGGGGGATTGAAATCACCAGGGCACAGGGGCAGGAAACTACCAGGAACACCAGTGCCCGGTAAAGCCAATCCGAGAAGACGGCTCCCTCCAAAACCAGGGGCGGGATGATCGCCAGTGCCAAGGCTCCAAATACTACCACCGGCGTGTAATATCGGGCAAATTTGGTGATGAACTGTTCCGTGGGGGCTTTTTTGCTGCTGGCATTTTGAACCAGATCCAGAATTTTTGATACGGTGGACTCGCCAAAATCTTTCCTGACTTCAATCGTCAGCACTCCATTCTGGTTGATGAACCCGCTTAAGGCATCGCTGCCGGGCTGGAGCTCGCGGGGCATGGATTCACCGGTCAGGGCTGCCGTGTCCGCCATGGAGGTGCCCTCCAGGACGATCCCATCCAGGGGGATTTTTTCGCCTGGCTTCACAATGATGAGGTCGCCGATGTTGACTTCTTCCGGTGAAACTTTTTTAATATCATCACCAACCTTAAGGTTGGCATAGTCTGGCCGTATATCCATTAAAGCGCTGATGGATTTTCTGGAATGATCCACCGCCATGTCCTGGAACAATTCACCCAGGAGATAAAACAACATGACTGCCACACCCTCGGGATATTGGCCGATCAAGAAAGCGCCGATGGTCGCCACGCTCATCAGAAAATGTTCGCTGAATACCTGGCCTTTGGCAATTCCCTTGATGGCTTTCACGACCACTCTGCCGCCGACTATTACGTAGCTGATTAAAAACAGGGTCAGTTCCAGCCAATTCTGAAAATTAAAGATCAGGCCAAGGGCAAAGATGGCTCCGCCGACCATCAGCCGGGCAATTTCGGTTTTATTGCCAGCCTCTTCAGCGGTTTCTTTCGATTGATCCCGGGCTGTCGTCTCCTCCAGGATGACATTGACATCCGGTTCGATTTTCTTGACAATCCCCTGGATTCTCCTGATTAAGGCTGCAGCATCCATTCCCTGATCGGTCTCCAAAGTAAGCTTCCGGGACAAAAAATCAACCGCAGCGAATTTAACGCCATCGAGGCTCTTGACTTCCGCCTCGATTTTGGCCGCACAGTTGGCACAGCCCAGGCCCTCCAGGATCACAGTCGTTTTGTTCACCACCTCCGGCTCCGTGTCGATGATTTTAACATCCGGTTCGATTTTATTAACGATGGCTGCTACTTCTGGAAGGATTTTATCAAATGCCTGTTTATTGACTGCCTCGATGGTCAGTTTTTTTGAAACAAAATCAACCGTCGCGCTGGTCACTCCCTCAAGGCCTTGGGTCCTGGCTTCAATCTTTGAAGCACAGTTCGCTCAGCCAAGGCCCTCCAGGACCATTACTTTTTTTACGCCCTTCCCCAGCGGTTTTTCTTTTAGGATAACCTCCGGTTCGTGCTTGTGGACTATGGTTTCAACTTGACGCAGGATGGTCTTATACTCTGTGTCCGGTTCAGTCTCCAGGGTCAGCGTCTTGTTCATGAAATTCACGACAGCTTTGACGCCATGGATTTCATTGACCTCAGCTTCGATTTTCCCTGCGCAATTGGCGCAATCCAGACCTTCTAAAATTATTTCCCGTTTAAACATTGCTGACCCTCCTCTACTGTCTGTCTTCTGAAATATGGATCAATCCCTGATCAAATATTTGCTTCACATGTTCATCATCCAGGGAGTAGAACACGATTTTCCCCTCCCGGCGGTTTTTCACCAATTTGGCCTGTTTTAAGACCCTTAACTGATGGGAAATGGCTGACTGGGTCATATTTAACAGGAAGGAAATGTCACAGACGCACATTTCCGCTTCGTCCAACGCCCAAAGAATCCTGATCCTGGTTGAATCCCCCAGGACTTTGAAGAGATCCGCCAGGTCATGGAGTATTTCTTCCCGGGGCATTTTTTTTCGTACCTGATCGACGGTATCCTCATGGATGACATCGCAGTCACAGCTTTCAGCCGGTTTTGGTTTATTAAGCATATCCTCTGCTCCCTCGCACTTTAACTGAACACTTGAACAATCCTTCATATGTACAGTTATATTTTAGCGCACTGCAAAGCAGATGTCCATATTCAGTTGACCAACCATTCAATTGTTCAAACCCTATTTTCTTAAAATATTCGTTTCCTTTTTATGAGCACCACCACAAAAAAACCACCGAATAAGGGATCATTCTCCTCCATTGGCGGTTCGTTATGATGATTGTCATTCACCCTCAGCTTCTTAAAATTTTCGTCATTGGCCTGCCTTTGGCCAATTCGTCCACCAGCTTATCAAGCCAGCGGATTTTCTGCATCAGCGGGTCTTCCATGGTCTCGACGCGATGCCCGCAAATCACTCCGGTAATTTTGGCGGCATTGGGGTTCATCTGCGGGGCTTCGCGAAAGAAGGTCTCATAATCCGTATTCTTGGCGATCTGCTCCTGTAAGCTGGCTTCATCATACCCCGTCAGCCAGCTGATCACCTCATCTACCTCGGACTGGGTACGTCCTTTGCGCTCCGCTTTTTTGACCAGCAGCGGGTAGACGCTGGAAAAGGCCATCTTGTAGACTCGCTCATTGGTCATGATCCCTCCCTCCCCTTCATTACCTGCTCCACCCTCCACCGCACAATGTCGGTGATGAGACCAAAGTCGATGGGTTTGCCCAGGGGAAGCTGGATGGCTCCCTTGGAAGTTTTATAGCCTGCCAGCCGCTCCGAAAACTCCGCGGTGGCTTCGCCTCCGGGATACAGCCCAATGTGTTTTTTGAAGGCTGCGAAGTGTATGAGGTTTTCGCCCTGCCAGAAGGTGGGCATCTGCCACGAGATTTTCTCGCTGGCTTCCGGCGCAGCAGCGCGGATGGTTTCCCGGATACTTTGCAGCAAGGGCTGCACCTCTTCAGGCTGTGCTGCGATATACTCGTCAATACTGTCTGGTTTCACGCAATAGTGGTCCTGGTCTGTATTTTTAAACTCCCGACCACATTTCGGGCATTTCCACATATTACCCATCCTCCTGTTTTATTGTGCCTCTGCTCCCGGTTGGATCCCCACCCATTAATGACTTGCCAGCGGCTGTCGCCACATTCCCTGCAAGATCCCGGAAACGGGATCAGCTGGAGCATTCAATCCTCATTCCCTTCTCCTTGGCTTCACATACGTTCCTTATTCAG
>CAZOTM010000128.1:3684-6243 GCA_964582675.1 uncultured Clostridiaceae bacterium | reverse complement strand
GTTTCTGCCCTGGCCCTCCGTCGTCTAACCGTTGTTCCCAGGGAGATTTTTCGGAAAATCCTTCACATGATCCTCCTGGGTTCCATTTTTGTCCTGACTTATGGATTTAGGACCTGGTGGCTGGCCGTCATCGCAATCCTTATATTTACCGGGCTGGTCTACCCGGCCCTGGCAATGGCTGAAAGGATCCCCGGATATTCAAATCTTCTGATCGAGCGCAAGACAGGGGAGATCAAAAACAGTCTGGTCGTTGTATTCGGAATGTTCGCAGGGGTGATTTCTGTATGCTGGGGGTTTTTCGGCGAGAGGTATTTGGTCATCGCCTCCGTCTTGGCTTGGGGACTGGGGGATGCAGCGGCCGCGTTGATCGGGAAGCGGTATGGGAAAAAGCCTATTCAGGGTCGATTGCTGGATGGGAACAAAACCCTTGAAGGCAGCCTGGCCATGTTTGTCTTCGCCTTGCTAGCCGTCATGGCGGTACTCCATTACAACGACCCGGGGTCCTGGTTTAAAAATGCGGTGATCGCTGTGGTCACGGCAGCAGTCACTGCCATCACCGAACTTTATTCAAAAAATGGCATGGATACCCTGACCTGCCCATTGGCTGCCGCAGTCAGCATCATTTTACTGCTTCAGGCCTGGGGAGGTATGACATTGTGAAATCTACAGCTGGAGAGCGCACTCTCCTGGCATCCGTATTATTGAGTTCGCCCGGGCCCATCGTTTTGGGCCTGGCCCTGGTTTACGGCCGCTCATCCACCCAACTGGCGGACTTTATCCGCCGCTCTGCGGAATTGATCGCCATTATCGTGTCCTACCTGGTGTTCCGGCAAACCCAAAAACCAGCTTTGGACTGGGAGCGCAGAGTTAAAATGGAACGGCTCGCCAATCTTTCGGTGGGAGCGGCCATGTGTCTGTCCGGCCCGGTGATTTTTGTTTCTGCCCTGGTCTCATCCCGGATGGGGCAGGGCAATGTAGTGCCGGGTCTCGTCATCGCCGGGCTGGGTTTAGTGACCAACGCTTATTTTTATCTTCGCTACCACAGGCTGAATCAAATGAACGCCAATGCCATATTGGCCATCCAAAGCCGGCTTTACCGGGCCAAGTCCCTGGTGGATGCCTGTGTCACCGCCGCTTTAACTGCAGTGGTTATAGCCCCTGGCGCAACGTTGACCCGCTATGTGGATCTAGCTGGCTCCATCATCGTTGCCGCTTATCTCATAGTCAACGGAATAACCACCATCTGGGGCAAACCAACAAGGATCCGGTCCGAAGAAAAGGTCGGGTGAGATGGATTTCCATCCCTGGGTAGCGACTGTCCGACTTTGGAAGCTCTGGTTGATCAACCCGATGTGTGCTTTGCCAAAAAGTCAGCTGGCTATCTGTAGGATCCAAACCTGAAAGAAACGTCGAACCAAAGCCATACCATTTTCCCATCTGACGGTCTTGGTGCATTTAAGATCAATCGAGGCCAGTGATCAGCCAAGGCAAGGCAGTAAATTCTTGAGAGGTTTCGAAAATTTCATTTGGATAAATCCAGTCACGGCGTATACAATAGTAGGGATGATCTGTTGCAGAAAATAACTGGAGGAACTATATGGATTTTATCAACAAATTTAAAGGCATTAAAATTCCCGCAGCGGCTAAAATATTTGCCCTTATGCTCCTCGCCTTTGGCTTTTACTCAATGGCGCTGTATTTTAAGGTATTGCTGAATACGGAGGGCATTAAGGCTACGGTGGAAAAAATGGCTGCGCAAAGCGGGGGGAATCCGGTGGTCATAACTGATGCTCAAATCCAGACACTGAAGAATACCATGATCTTCCAACTGGTATTGACGGGTATTTCCCTGATTGGTCTGGCAATCATATTTTTCGAGCGGAGCTGGGGTTACCTGGTCTTTGCCCTGGCTTCCGGCCTCCTCGGTCTCTTCGCTTTGATCAAAGGGGATCTGGTGGGCATCATGAGCGGCCTCCTGCCTGTTCTGGTCATGGGCGTCATTTTGAACAAAGGCATCGGCCAAAGTCCAAAGCCAACCGTTTCCCAATAAACCCCAAAACCATGCTGTTGGCAGCTGCAGCTCATTTTGGGAGGCAGCTGAAGCCTATTAAAGAATCTGCCAACACTGGGAGTGATCCAAAAGACAAGATGAATCAG
This sequence comes from uncultured Clostridiaceae bacterium, assembly GCA_964582675.1. Lineage (GTDB taxonomy): Bacteria > Bacillota > Clostridia > Clostridiales > Clostridiaceae > JG1575. The sequence goes on along the minus strand of CAZOTM010000128.1, from coordinate 4,086 downwards.
GATCAGCCAAAACATTCAAAAACAGGCCGGCCGCAGGAATGAGCTGCGAGCCGGCCTGTTTTTATATATGGATCCTGGCGCCTTGGAATATCTGAAGTAGCGCAAATGGGAGCAACGGAGGGGAGAAGCATATACCTCAATTCTGCCAACTGGTGCACTGCCGATGGTTATCATCGAATCATATGTTTACCAACAACGATGGAACCAAAAGGCATCTAAAATCCACTGACAGGCAGTTACACCAGTAAATAGAATGATTAAACCAGGACTGACCCTTGCAGGCAACTGCAGCAGCCAGGACAAGGCATCAATCGGGAGATTGACATGGATTGATATCTTAATCGAACAGCTTACTGAAACAGCTTACTGAAACAGGAAGAATCCGGCAGCTCCCGAGACAAT
>CAZOTM010000128.1:0-3674 GCA_964582675.1 uncultured Clostridiaceae bacterium | reverse complement strand
GGGTAAAGCAAATCTGCCGCTTCTGGGTATTAAAATTTTCCTGGATCATCCTTTTAGGATTGGATCAACCGATTGGATTGGCCGATGGCAGTCAACTGCCACAGCCGACACAAGGTATCAATCAGGAGTTTATCCGGATGGAACACTTTATTTATACAGGAAGAATCCGGCAGCTCCCGAGACAATGATGATCAAGGCCGGGCTTACATCAAAAACTGCCACGGCGATCAATGAAACGATCCCGATCCCGATATTTCTCAAATCAGTTAAGGTGGTCGTCTTGAAAGCGGCTATGCCAAAGCCGATGATCAGGCCCCAGGTAGCGCTTTTTATTCCCTTTAAAGCCCGTTCAGCCATGGGGAAGGTTTCCACCATTTGTAAAATATTGAATAGAATCAGAATGGCTGCGACGGGTACGATGAAGCTGCCCAGGATGGTGGCCAAGACGCCCGGGATACCGGCTTCCTTGTAGCCGATGTAGGTGGCGAATTTTATGGAGATGGCCCCAGGGATTGCCTGGGATGCCCCCAATATCGTCAAAAATTCATCCTGAGTGGCCCAGTTGTTCACGGTGACCACCTGCTGCTGGATGAGGGGGATTAAAGTATATCCACCGCCGAATGACAGGAGACCTACTTTAAAAAATGCGACGAATAAATCAATCAGTGTGGAAACCATGTTTGCCACCTCCTATATCTGCTGGTCTGTGCTCGACACCTGCACCGTATCAACCTATGATCAGCTTAAGAAAACATTTCAATACTACCATAATACTCAGCTGCCCAACAATAATCCATAGGTACTTTAAATGAGCTTTCAATCCGTTATCCGTCAATCCGTTTTAAACGGATAAAACTGGCTTCCAGATGATCCCTAGAATCGCATTCTTCCCGGAATGTTTGCAGGCTGTTCAGTTCTCAACAAGACAAGCCGGACTCTGAATTAAGAGTTCCCCTATGATACCTAACGCCAAAAGCAGGGCATTATTTCCCTTGCAGATATCAAGGCCCTCCCTGAAAGGACAGCATCGGTAAAAGACCGTCATTCCTGCTCACTGGGAGATGATCCCCGGTGCCGGTCCAAACGCAATGCCAGCCCTTGACTGAAAGGAGCCCAAAGCGGTCAAACCAGTATCCCGCAAGGGAAATAGTATAAAACCAGCAAAAGGATTCTGCTGGTGAAACGGTCCTGGTATATAATGGTGGCAGGAACATGAGTACTTAATTCGCCAAAGATGATTTATAGATGCAGGGATTTCTTGTTTGGAGCGGTCAGCTTCTCTGCGAGAACTGAAGATGAGGATACGGCGGAGCAATACTGGTCCCTCAGGCCGCCTTAAGCATAAAGGGATGGCAGCTCCCCATGGCAAAAACTTCCCAAGGGAGGTCGATCTGACATTTGCCGGCAGCTTGAAGCTGGCTGACCGCCGGCGGGCAGCCAGCCTTGCCGGTTATCGGATCAATCGGGGGCGTATCCACCAATGTGAGCCCTTAGGATTTCTACTATGAGACCATATATTGTAAGTATATATTGTAAGTATATATTGGAAGGTTCCAGGATAAAGGAGTTGGACGTTGATGAAAGCAGCAGGAATGGTGATACTGGTTCTGTCCTTGCTTATTTTACTCCCCGGATGCGGTAATACGGGCACGGGTCCCTCCGACAGCAGAAACTCACAAACCTCCGGCGGAACGACGGCTTCCCTCAGCAATTCGGCGGAGGGGCTGAAAAGATTTCTCAACTGGCTATACAGGGGATATCTGCTATAACGTGACCCCCTCGGCGTTTTTGAATCAACCGGACATTCAAATCTTCAAATATGACCAATCCTGTGCCGCCTTTTTACTCCATGGCGGATCAATCTATCCCCTGGGGGAGCACTTCGGCGGTTATGGGGTGACCTCGTTGGCGTTGGCGGATGTGGATGAGGATGGAAACGAGGAATTGTATTTTACCTTTTCCTGGGGATCGGGGATCCATCGGTCCCAGGTTGGGTATTTTGATTTCGGCAAAAAGGCGGTAGTGATTAATGATTATGCCGACTTTGAGGAGGAGATCATGCTTGCTGTGGATCATGAGAATCAATTAGGGATCTATAGCTCAGTTTTTCCGGAGAATATGATGTCCTTTGTAGACATTCATTTGAAACCAAAAGCAAAAGTCGCCGACATCGTGTTTACTGGGAATGATATCAAGCTTGAGTTCATAAACTGAACAATGGATGAACCGAAACGGTGGATGCTGCCACCGGCTAAGTGTTTGTTCGAACAGCCAGGGCATCCTGAAATTGCCGATTTCAGGGTGCCCTGGCTGTTGGCTGATTAAAGGCTGATTTCACCCTGGTGTCCAATTCCGGGGGTTGTTGCAACATCAGTTAAGGCAGCAGATTCCATCGATTGGGACAGGGGAAGATGAACCCGCCGAGGCTGTCTGGGGCACCTTCTCCTGGGATGTTGCCTTGGAATCAGCTTTTTGCCTGGATTTTCTGGGAGTGAGGAGGCATTTGCGGTGGGGTAATCAATCGAGGCATGATATTGTTTTTAAAAAAGGTTGAAGTAGGATTGTTAAAAGAGTAACATGAAAGCAAAGAAGTAAAAAAGAGGGGAAAAATGATGAAGCATATCCAAGACCTGCCATGCCTCAGGAGAACCACAGCACAATGGGGGAGGAAGCTGTTCATTGCGATGTTATTGCTGTCATTGGGAGCCGCTTTCCTCGTGACGGGATGCTCCAATCCAGTGGCAGCGACCAAGCCCATCCAGGAGCCCATCAAGATTGGAAGTCTCAGCGGACCGACGGGGATCGGCATGGTCCATCTCATGGAGGATCCAGCGGCGTATCAGGTCGCGGTGTTTCAGACCCCGGACGAAGTGGCGGCCAAGGTCATCAGCGGCGAACTTGATGTCGCGGCGCTCCCATCCAACCTGGCAGCCGTGCTGTTCAACAAGCTGGAGGGTGGAGTGGTCCTCCTGGCGACCAATACCCTGGGGACCTTGTATATCCTGGAGAATGGGGATGCAGTGAAATCCGTTGCCGACTTGAAGGGCAAGACCATCCTGGCCAGCGGCAAGGGGGGTACTCCGGAGTATATCCTAAACCAGGTCCTGGATGCAGCCGGCTTGGATCCAGAGACTGATGTCACCATCAAATGGCTCACCAGCCATGCCGATGCCGCCACTGCCCTGGCCGCCGAAGCCGGGGCCATCGGCGTCCTGCCCATGGGCGTCCTCATCGCCCGAAAATCCTTTGCGGAAAGCCGGCAGGCGGATTTGACCGTGTTCCTGGCAGCTTATGCAGCCTCCGTGGAGAAGGTCAACCGCGACCCGGCCGTTGCATCCCTCCTGGTGGCCAAGCATAAAGTCATTGCCGATGCAGCGGTGGCGGAAAAAGCCATTCCCGCCTGCAACATCGTCTATGTTCCGGCCCAGGCCGGGAAGACAGATTTGGTGAAATTCTTCCAGATCATCAGCAAGATGAACCCCAAATCCATTGGAGGGAAGCTGCCCGATGAAACCTTCTACTACGCTCCCAAACGATAAGCGGTCCGGGCAAGACGGAACCTGGGTGGGGGCTCTTGCCAAAACCGTCTTGATCCTCCTGTTCTGGCTCCTGCTATGGCAGGCGGCCTACCAGCTGGTGGGGAAGGCGGTGGTATTGCCCTCCCCCTACGGAAC
>CAZOTM010000127.1:0-6250 GCA_964582675.1 uncultured Clostridiaceae bacterium | reverse complement strand
GTCTATATCATTGCCGAAACGGATCCGAACTTTGCGGTCCATTTGACCAGCCCCTACTGCAAAATCTTTATCGGTTATACGGGGCCGGGCCAATATCCGGCAGCCAGGCTGGAGGAAGTTCAGGTCTTCTTGCAGGGGGCCGGGATCACCTGTTCCATTGAAGAAGATATCGAAGCGGCCATCTGGAAAAAGTACATTTTAAATTGTGCGTATAATGTCCTGACTGCTTATTATGACGGGACCACGAGTGACCTCCGCGCCAATGCGGCTGCGGTCAGTCAGCTGAAAACCCTCTTGGAGGAGGCCGCTGCCGTAGCCCGAAAGCTTAATGTCCAAATCCCGGATGATCTGGAGGCAGTCCATTTGGACCATATCCTCCACGTCCAGGCAGGAAATTCCACCAGCTCCCTGAAGCGGGATATGGCAGCCGGCAAGCCAAATGAACTGGATGTATTCTCCGGCAAGCTCCTCCAGCTGGCCGCCGCTGCCGGTCTGGAATTACCCATGACGGCCTATTTTTATGGAGAATTGAAGAAGCGGTCTCCAAAATAGGAAGCCCCCAAAATAAGCAGCTTTACAGCTGCCGGGATTCACGAATTAGTGGTAGAACAAAAAATCAATAACCAAGATACGCCTGGAGAGCCTCCCATGGAGGCTCTCCAGGCGTTTTTCCGGTTTTCGCTGCGGCAGCCTTCATTCTACACTTCCCGGATCACAAATAAAAGGTAAATCCTATGGACGGTTTTTCCTGATCAGGCAGATAAGTGGCAGACAAGTAGCTGTCAAGTTGGCAGTCAAGTGGTGGAGTTTTTCTCCAGGATAAGGTTGACGAATGCCCAGAGGAATGTTAACATTAGAATATGCAATACGCAATATATTGCACACTGCATATTGAATATTGAATATTGAATATTGAATTGTAAATGATAGATACGAAACCATTAATGTAAACTATTGAACTTCCTGGGAGGAATATATAATGAAAGATCAAATCCAGCTTGTCAGAAGAACCCATAAAGCTCCTCATGGTCATCGGTTTAGCTACTTGAATTTGGAAGCGGCAAAAGATGTCAGCCAATTCCACCAAAGCTTTCCCCTCTACCAGCCTACTCCGCTGGTTGCCCTCCCCGGTTTGGCGGAGGCCATGGGCGTGGACAGCGTCCACGTTAAGGATGAATCCCATCGGTTTGGCTTAAATGCCTTCAAGGTACTGGGCGGATCCTATGCTGTGGGTCAAATCATCGCTCAGCGCCTGGGACTTCCCATCGAGGAGATGGATTATGCCACCCTGACCAGTGCAGCCACCCGGGAAAAACTGGGGGAGCTTACCTTTATCACCGCCACCGATGGCAACCATGGCCGGGGAATTGCCTGGACGGCTTCGACTTTGGGACATAAATCTGTGGTCTACATGCCCAAGGGCTCAACCAAAGAACGGCTTGAGAACATCCGGGCGGCCGGTGCGGCGGCGGACATCCTGGAACTTAATTATGATGATGCTGTTCGATTTGCCCAGGAGCAGGCCCAAGCCAACGGCTGGATCTTTGTTCAGGATACGGCCTGGGACGGCTATGAAGAGATCCCCGCATGGATCATGCAGGGCTACACCACCATGGCGTTCGAGGCTTATCAGCAGCTGGCGGCCAGTGGCGCCGGCAACCCGACCCATATTTTCCTCCAGGCCGGGGTGGGCTCCATGGCAGCCGCGATGGCCGGGTTCTTTGCCCAGACCTACGGAGACGTCTCCCCGAAAATCGTCATTGTGGAACCGAATAAAGCGGACTGTCTGTTCCGGACTGCTCGGGCCAACGATGGCAAATTGCACTTTGTAACGGAAGATATGAATACCATCATGGCCGGACTGGCCTGCGGGGAGCCCAGCACCATTGCCTGGGACGTTCTCCAAAGCTATGCGGATGCCTTTATATCCTGCCCGGATTTTATTTCCGCCAAAGGCATGCGGATCCTGGCAAACCCAGTGGCTTCAGATAAGGAAGTCATCTCCGGCGAAAGCGGTTCCGTTGGCATCGGCCTTCTCAGCGAGTTGATGACCAATCCGGTTTTCAGTTCGATCAAAGACAAGCTGGCCTTGAACCAGGACTCCCGGGTGCTCTTTTTCAACACGGAGGGGGATACGGATAAAGCCGGTTACCATGCCGTGGTGGTGGAAGGCAAGTATCCATCCTATAATGAAGTGGAGCGGATCATATCATAATCCAGCTTGATCAGGATCGTCCTTGCGCAATCCTGCTTTGGAGAAAATCACAAGGGTTTGGCACCCAGTCTGCAAGCCATACAAGTTGCCCATGATCCCTTAAGATGAGGAGAGATTACTATGCCCGTTCCCCAAATAAAAGACAGCATCAACCGATTAACCGCCAAAGAGCGGATCTATCAGACCCTCCGGGATTGGATCATCGAAGGGGTCTTATCCCCCAATGAAAAACTGAACGAAGCCGAGCTGGCGGAACATTTTTCGGTCAGCCGAACTCCCGTCCGGGAAGCCATCCAGCTCCTGGAAGTGCAAAAACTGGTGGAGATCCAACCGGGCAAAGCCACCATTGTCACCGGCATCGATATTAAAAAGCTCCGGGAATGGTATCTGCCCTTGGCCGCCATTCAGGGCCTGGCAGCGGAAATGGCCTGCGCCAAAGCCACCCCTTTGGATATAAAAGACCTGCAAAAGCAAAATGACGCTTTCGCGTCAGCCATGCAAAATGGCACGACCAGGGAAATCCAGGATGCCGATGCCGCCTTTCATAACAGGATTTTAGAAATCGCCGGGAATCAATATCTGACAGATTTTTCAGAAACCTTGTTTCTCCATGTCCAGCGCATTGAGCATACTTATTTTCAAAAGCAAAGCGAATCGGCTGGTTTGGTCCAGGCCCATCAGGGGATCATTGACGCCATTGCCGGGAGCGATCCTACAGCCGCCGGCGAGCGGATGAAGCGCAATTGGCTGCAAACCATGGCTTTATACGAGGAAACCCTCTTCACAGATGAAACGAAAAGCTTGAGTTAAGGACATAAACTTGAGTTAGGTCATAAAATAGAAAGAGATTAAAGGAAGAAGAGATAAGCGAAATGGCGCTTATCTCTTCTTCCTTTGGTGTTTAGAATGGTTTCGGCCAATACATTCGAAAAAATAACCTGGGGCGGCTGCAAAAGGTTTCTGTATTCCTTATTCTGCCAGATAGTAAATTCACATCGCACGGACCATCCATAAATCAGCTGTCATTTTATGGGTACGACTTAAAACGATCACCTTATAACGAGGTCCCTGGTTTAGCTGCCACCTCATCGATAAGCCATTCCAGATAGCTGTCCAGTTCATCCAGGGTAGTTCCAGGGCATCCCGCACTGCGATCTGCCTCAACCGCGAGGAGTTCATCACGAAGTTTTAAGCATTTCTCGCAGCATTTAGCCGGTGGTTTAGTCAGCATGGGATCAACTCCTTGCATTTTTGGATTGCTCATATTATACCCCATCTTGGTATGGATTCGATGGATTTCTCCTGAGCAGTTTATTGCAAATAAGGGGGCGAACCCATGGAAAACTCCTATTATCCTTCGTTTTTTCCGCACCCGGTAATTGAATGAATGCGAACGCAACTTCAAAATAAGACAATCCACCGTCTTGCCCCGGATCCTGATGGCTTTACCGGATCAGTCAGCCAACAGGAAATCAGTCAACTTAAGGATTTTGATACCATCCTCCGTTTGTGGAAATTCAATGTCACCGGCAATAACGATCTTTTCGTAAATATCTTTTATACTGCGGAGGGGGGCAAGTTCCCGTTCTCTGGTGGTGGGATCGTTCATGGATTCGGTTATCTGGATATAGATTTTCTCATCGGCGCTGGTGGCTATGAAGTCTACTGCCTTGTCCCCGACCTTCCCAACTGCGACATCGTAACCGCGGCGGAGAAGCTCAAAATAAACAATGTTTTCGATGATGTGTCCAGTGTCCACATCACACAAACCCAGCAAATAGTTGCGCAGCCCGATATCGCCAATATAATACTTTCCCAGGAAAAAAATATTGGAGTTTGTGCTATGAAGAGCACAAAGTTATATTATATTTTAGTTTGTGCTATGAAGAGCATAAAAATCCAGAGCAGCATTCTTTCTAAACGGGAGAGACTTTCGATGGCAACAGTTGAAGTTCTAAAAGATAAAATGCTTTCACAGGCTCAAGCCCTTGTTAATCGAACCCGTCCATGGTTGGCCTATACCAGGAATAGCCTTTTAGCTCAATGACTCATGAACTTCATGCGGATAGTGGTTTTCTCAACAATTTCTTTTAAAACATTAAGGTCAATTTTGTCGTAAGGTGACTTAATCTGATTACGCTTTAAACGATGAAAGACAACGATTCTCACCACCATGAAAGGAAAAGCCCGGGTCAAAGCCGAATTCGACCGTGGTGGTATTTTGAAGCAGTCTGGTCACAGATGCTTAAGCAGTTTCATCTGGCAACTGCCGGACCGCCAGATTGCATTTCCCATTTCCATAAGACAGACCATCTGGTCGGAATGATCCCGACCAGATGGTCTGTCTGGCGTGGTTGATTATTTTTTTCTTACTTTCTTACTTTCTTTCTTTCAGGAAGTTTTATAGCAGGTACTGATCTTTGATCAGATCATAGAGGCCGGACTGTTTCAATGCGGTGACGGGGGCAAGGAAGGTTGCGGTGGCGGTGCCCGGGTAGCGGCCGATTTCCAGACCGCCGGCTATGGTCAGGCGGTTTTTCACTTCTTCCGGAGGGAGGCCGAGGACTGCTGAAGCCCGGGCGATGGCACTGTCCACCGCAGCGTTTAAATTGGCTCCGGTGCCGATGAAGGAAATCGGGGCGGTAGCTTCGATGACCGTGTTCCAGCGTACAGCCAGGGCGGCCGCCGTCAGTTTCTCCGTTTCGTTCAGTGGTTTGGCCAGATGGGGCAGGTCGGCTTCAATGGGGAGCAGGATGGGGCCGGGGATCGTCAGATTTTTGATGAGGTGCACCTGCATGACGATGACCCCTGCCACGTCAGCCGTGTGGCCGGCGATCTCGCCGTCGCCCTGCATGCCGTGCATGTCACCCACATAAACGCCGCCGCCGGGGAGGCGGACCGGGACGATCAAAACAGCGCCGGGGCGGACCCGGTTGATATCCATATGGCCGTCCGTAAGGTTGGCGATGCCCTCCGGGGCGATGGCATAGTCGTGGGGGGCGCCGATGAGGAACTGACCGAAATCTCCGGCATTATGGCTGTCCGGGGTATCCACTGCCGGGCAGGTGCCCAGCTGGCCGACAAAGGGGCGCATCCGGGTGGCGATGCCGGGCAGGTCGCTGGGGGCCAGGGTGGTGACCGGATTTTGGATGGAGTGCTCCGGCAGGGAGGCATATTTTTCCGCTTCCGGAGCGATCTTGTCCACTTCCGGCTTCGCCAGGGTCACGGCCACCGTCTTTTTATCGTCGAAGGCGATGGTATAGCCATTGGCAAAAATGAAGGGGGCTACGGTGGCGCCGCACTCATCGCATTTGATGGCGTCCTTGCCGATCCCCTCGATGTGGGTCCCCGGCCAAAGCTTGCCGCAATTCTGGCATTTGGCAGCAACAAAGGGGTCCCCAATGCAAAACGCCCCCTGAACGCTATCCACTCCGGAAGAGGTCACCTGACTGGTCACATCGATGGACAAGAGGCGGATGGCGATACTGTCGCCGATTTCGGCTCCCTCCACCGCCACCGGCTGGGTGACTTCGTGGCCGCCGCGGATGGCCGGGGTGATCATCGGTCCCCAGCAGCCCGGGGCGGTGTTGGCGATGATGTAGCCGCCGTCCCGCACCGGACCGAGCATTGGGGCGCTTGGTCCTAATATCCCATTGGTAAAAGTGTTCACAAGAATCGTATTCGTTGCCATGGTATTTCCTCCTGATGGATTGGTATTTAGGAATTGACAAAGAAACAAAAAGCCATCCCAGTTAGGACAGTCTGGTTAACTAAAATCTACCATTTCAAACGTCCAATGTAAAGGAACCGGGATGGCGGTAGAGGACCGGATAACGGGAGACGTACTTCCCGGCAGAAAACCACTCAAATCAATGAGTTCGCGATAATCAGGGGAAAATCGGGGAAAACCGAGGGAAAACTTGGGAAAACCTGAGAAAACCGGGCAGGCGGGAGTGGTCCGCCTGAAATAGGTCAATTGAAAAAGTAATTTCCACATTGCAATAGTTAATTCCACACCTTCCGAAATCAGGATTT
>CAZOTM010000126.1:0-6270 GCA_964582675.1 uncultured Clostridiaceae bacterium | reverse complement strand
CATTTTAAAAATATTTCCGGGTGGGGCTTGGAGTTTTCCACTTCTTCACCGGAAATCAAAAAGCCGAATCGTTGATAGATCTCCGCCTGGCTCAACAGCCGAATGGAGCGGTTGCGTCGGGAAGAAGTGGCGATGCAGCGTTTGATCCCGGCTTCGTCCAGCAAGTCCAGGACCCTGATTACACCGGGCTTGATTTCCACACCCCGTTGATTGATTTTTTCATTCAATTCCACTTTCCGGTCATGGGCTCGTTTAAAGTCCAGGTTTTCCCAGCGGAGCCTGGCTTCGGCTTCAATCAGCTTCAGGTTCTTGCCAATGAAGGGCAGGATATCCGCCGCAGACGCCTCGTAGCCCAAATCATTCAGGGCCTCAACCCAGCACTTGATGGAGGCCGGCTCGGAATTTAAAATGGTCCCGTCCAAGTCGAATATGATCAGTTCCGGTCGTCTTCGGTATACCAATCTCCATCCTCCTCAAAGCTGTCGATCCGTTCATAGGTGGCATATTTCATTTCGATGCCGGTCTTTTCGTCTATGTCCTCGGCTTCTTCCGTAAGCAGGAACTCATCGGAGGGGATTTCCGGGAAAGTCGTATCCCCTTCATATTCCTGACCGATCCAGGTAATGTAGAGACGGTTGGCTAAGGGCAGCATTTGTCGGAACAGCTCTCCCCCGCCGATAATGAAATTTTCCGCGCTATCCTGGATATAGGGCTCGATCTCCTCCAGAGAATGAATGACCTCTACATCTTCATGGTCAACCTTATAGTCCTGGTTTCTGGTCAGCACCACATGCTTTCGGTTGGGCAGCACCCGGCCGAGGGATTCAAAAGTCTTCCGACCCATGATGATGACATGGCCATCCGTGATCTCCCGAAAATGTTTCAGGTCTTTTGGCATATGCCATAAAAGGCGGTTGTCGCCGCCGATCACATTATTCATCGCAATTGCCACGATTATTGAAATCATTAGACCGATACCTCCATTTCTATTCTCCCCAAGTGCTCGTAACCGATCAATTTGATGTCATCGGCTGTAAAGTCCCGAAATTCCCTGATATCCGGATTGATCCAGAGCCTGGGAGCCGGCAACGCACGATCTCGCCGCTGGAGCTGCTCCTCCATCCCGGTCACCTGATTTTCGTAGATGTGGGCATTGTTGATGACATGAGTGAACAGGCCGGGTTTCAAACCGGTGACCTGGGCGATCAAATGGCATAAAACTGCGTATTGAGTCATATTGAACGGGACGCCCAGCGGCATGTCGGCAGATCGTTGGATCAGCATCATGTTCAGATGGCCGTCCGTAACATCCCACATGGTCATAAACGCACAGGGATAAAGAGTCCCCCCGTCCAAATATTCATTTTGCCAAAGGCTCATGATCATCCGCCGGTCTTGGGGATTGGTTCTTAAAGAATGGATCAGCTTGTCCACCAGACCGAATTTATTGACGATCCAGCCGTAGGCAGTGCCGATGGTCCCATCGTCCTTCGTCCATTCATCCCAGATGTGGACATTCTCTTCATTGAGCTTTACCACGGAATTGGAGCCATCCCGGAAAATCCAGAGCAGTTCCTTCACCGCCGTCTTGAAGGCCACAAACTTGGTAGTTAAAATTGGGAATTCCACCTCCAGATCATACTGCATGATCTTATGAGGAAGTTTATAAGTAGGTGTACCTGTACGATTTTGGTCGTAATAACCCTTATGAAGGATCTGGGAAACGATGTCCAGGTACTGTTGATCAGCCAAAGCCATTTAAATAACCTCTTTTTTTGATTTTCTTCCATTATAACAGAACATGGATATATCGTACAAAGATTATGAGCAGCTCCTTTCCAATCCGCTAATTTCACTCAATTGAAACCCTTCAATTTACAGAAAACATCAAATTCCAACGGATCCCTTTCGAAACCGCAGGCAGAGGCTGCCATAAAACTTTCCAGGACACACCTGCTCAACCCACGCTCAATCTTACGCTCGATCTTACGCTCACCCTTCCGCTCTGACTTCCGCTCTGACTTCCCATCCGTCCACCACCCATGGTTTAGCAACAGAAAAGGTGCACCTGGGTGCACCTTGAATCTACCTGCTGACTGCTGCCATTTCTTCCACTGGGATTTATTCACCAGGAATTAGCTGTCCGGATTTTCCGTCCGGCTGAACTGTTCAGATATACTGTTCAGACAAACTGTTCATTTACCTACTTGAAAAGTTTATTCGGATAACAGCCGCTTTTCACCTGCCAGGTCGCGGATCCCTCTCACTTCCTGGGTGACTTCCAACGTCCCCAGATAGGCACCCTGCGGGTCTCTGACCGCAAAGTAACGAATATATATGAACATTCCCCGGCTGTCGATCCAAAACTCCTCAGAATCCCTGGTTCCGGCTTTAAAATCAGACAGGATCTTCTCCACCACATGGACGCTCTTGGGGGGATGACAGTTTTGCACGGTCCGGCCGATCACGGATTTTGTCCTTGGGAAGACCCGTTTGCCTTCCGTATAGAATCTGACGATATCATCCTGGTCAATAAAGGTCAGATCCACCGGCAGAAGCTTCATGATGGTTTCAAAGGTCTGGAGGGAAATACTTCCAGTCTCAAAGTTGATAGTCCCTGCGGTGACTGCAGACACGGTCGCTTCCGCCTGGCTCCGGGCAGGCTTCCATATCCCTGGAGTGATTAGGGCATAGCCGATATCCTCCGCATCACGGACGATATCCACCCACTCATCCTCCGTCAGCTTTTCCGTCAGCATGGGCAGCATGATATTCTCTTCCTTGAAAATCATGTCCTTGATCCTGGTCATCAGGGGCTCAGCCATTGCTGAAATCTCATCGTAGGCTTCCCTTTCCACCGCTGCTGCCAGGTCCTTCAGGCCGGCGCGGATCTCATCGTCCACCCCCCACATGACCTTGGGCGGTGCGCTGATCCCCAGCTTCTCCATATAGGGGAACAAAATATTTTCCTTGATCTTATAGTGCTGGTCGATTTTCAAAAGCTGGGCCAATTCCTCCAGGAGGGAGGTCTTGAGAAGGGCTGTCCGATGTTTCAGGAACATCCTGGTCTTGGGCAGGACGCCTTCTTCGATCAGCTGGGTTATGGCCCGGTTGTCGTCCTTGATGGTCCTTACCGGATGGCCGGGCTTGGTTTCTTCATTGGTAATGGAATGGATCTCTTCTATTGAGCCCTTGAATATATCCGCATGGATATCGCATAACCGCTGGATCTCTTCCACCGCCATTCCCTCGTTGATCAGGCCCTCCTCCATTCGGGAGATCTCTCCGGCAGTCACCCCATTGATCAGCTCCGCAAACTTCGCCTTGACCTCCCCGGGATCTTTTCCGGCGTGGAGCTCCAATATAATGCTGCGGAGGATTGCCTGTTTTTTCTTCTCCTCATCACTCTTCATCATTCGATTGTTGATCATGATACTCATCCCTATACCACCTTCAGCCCAAGCTTGGCCAGCTTCTCGTTCAATTCAGCCAAATCGATCTTATGATTGGTTAAGCCGGTCTCCAATGGCGCCAGCCTCGCCGAGGTATTGAACATCAAATCATTGGCCAGGGGCGAAAATCCGTTGTCTGCCAAAAATTCCCGAAGGCCTTCATTTTCCTGGCAAAGGTCGTATACCATCCGCTTCTTATCTAATTCTTTCATGTAAACTCCTTTAATTCTTTTTAATTCCTCTGAGTGTCTTATGGTCAGTGACTTCGACTCAGGTTCATTGATTTTTTGGTTTTTTCCCCAAATTTATTCATCACTTTCATTATACCTTTTGTCTAAAGGATAATGTGTATCATTTGACACTGAATGCAAAAAAACTGCCGCCCGCTCCGTTTTCAGAGCAGGCGGCAATTTTTCGGTTATTTGATCTGAGGGCTTAAAATCTTATGCCCTGAGTTTCCCAAATATCATTCCTCGCAGACATCGATATAGTCAGCGCAGACAAAGCCCCAATTCGGGCCGTAATCAATGCTCCACCAGCCGTTGAGGTGATACAAGAGCTCCACCCTTGTCCCATAGGTCAGCTGTCCGATCCTTTGAAAATCCGTGCCCCGGCCGCTGCGCACATTGAGAACATCTGTGTTGACAATGCCAAGCTTATGCTTTTTTGCCCCGCTGGATTCAGCGCCGGATTTTCTCACCGTCTCCCGGATCGCCGGCTGATCATTGGTCTCTGACTTATTTGTGGTCCTTGCCTTATCTGATGTGAGGGACAGGGCTTTGCTCCTGTCCAGAAAGTCCTCCCAAAGCTCAGGTAAGTCCAGCATCCGTCTGGGGCAATATTTCCCGGAGATATCAAAATGGCGTAAAACGACCTGGATGCCGGTGGCGGCCATAAGGAAGCCGGTTAAGGCGATGGCTTTATCCCGTGCCTTTTCATAATCCCCGTTGACGCAGACCTCGATCCCGATGGTATTGGCATTGGAGTACCTACTGGAGGATCCCCCGCAGTGCCAGGCGATCATGGAATGCTCCAGCAGCTGGATGATCCGGTCTTCATCGCAGACGTAATGAACGCTGACCTGGTTTTCCGGATTATTGAAGTAGCGGTAGTGATTCAGCGCGCCCGCTGTGGGACTCTCATTGTCGGTTTCATGAATAACGATGGCTGCCGGCTGATTCCCCCTGTCAAAGTTCGCCGTTAGAAGCTTTTTTTCGATGCCAGGGTCTGACCCCTGCAGACTGCCGGTGCCTAGGGCCAGGTATTTATTTATAGCTGTCCTAAGTTCGCCTGTTTTCATTTCGATATTTTTCATTTTAAGCATCACCCCTTCGATAAGTATGCTCCACAGGGGACAAAGGCAATTTATCACCCTAACTTCCCAGCTTCCCGGCTTCCCGGCTTCCTGCGCCAGGCAGCCGGGCGGAAGATGATTGCCTGGTTTAGCGGTTATAGGAGTTTAAAAAGGACCCCAAATCAATGGGGTCCAATTGGTGCACCATACTGGAATCGAACCAGTGGCCTAAGGCTTCGGAGACCTTCGCTCTATCCGACTGAGCTAATGATGCCTGTTGTTATGGGTCTTCTATATTTATATCACAAAACCGAAAAAAATAAACCTGCTTAGCGCAGGTATGGTCGGGGTGACAGGGATCGAACCTGCGACCTCATGCTCCCAAAGCACGCGCGCTCCCAGCTGCGCTACACCCCGTTATACTGAGTTTGCAAAAAAAATCGTCTTGGGGACGGGATCGAACCTATGACCTCATGCTCCCAAAACTTACTTGCTTCTTGCCGGGCTGCACTCTTTAATTCCCAAGCCTTTATGGTGACCCACCGGGGAATCGAACCCCGGACACCATGATTAAAAGTCATGTGCTCTACCAACTGAGCTAGTGGATCAAGTGGCTGGGGTAGCTGGATTCGAACCAACGAATGCTAGAGTCAGAGTCTAGAGCCTTACCGCTTGGCCATACCCCATTGTGTTATGGCTTATTCCTGATTTAGTTAAAAGAAAATTGGGGTGAACGATGGGGCTCGAACCCACGACAACCAGAACCACAATCTGGCGCTCTACCAACTGAACTACGTCCACCATAATAAAATGGTGCGTCACAAGAGATTCGAACTCCTGGCCCTCGCCTTAGAAGGGCGATGCTCTATCCAGCTGAGCTAGTGACGCATAAAAAAAATGGAGCGGGTGAAGGGAATCGAACCCTCACGACCAGCTTGGAAGGCTGGAGTTCTACCATTGAACTACACCCGCGGAGCGGAAGACGAGATTCGAACTCGCGACGTTCACCTTGGCAAGGTGACGCTCTACCACTGAGCCACTCCCGCATACTCATTTTCCATTTTTTTAGTTTTTTTGGTGCAGGTGAAGGGAGTCGAACCCATACGCCGTCAAGCGCTAGATCCTAAGTCTAGTGCGTCTGCCAATTCCGCCACACCTGCGTTATTTAAGGTAAAGTCATTATAATACAAGCTCTGAAGAAAATCAAAACAATTTTTAAAAAAATTGGCTGGAGTAGCTGGATTCGAACCAACGAATGCCAGAGTCAAAGTCTGGTGCCTTACCGCTTGGCGATACCCCAGAATCAACGTTCTTCATCAACAGTTGTCGACGATGTCAAACCCCTTGATCATAAGGTTCTTACAGTAGCCTGTTTCTTGACGACAAAATTAATTCTACTATAAAGGTTTCGCTTCGTCAACCATATTTTTAGAAATAATTCCCAAAATCTTTTTTTAGTGTTTCAGACCCGTAAAACAAGGCAGGGACTCAATATTTCAACCGATAGGGTCAGTTTTCCAGCCT
>CAZOTM010000125.1:0-6307 GCA_964582675.1 uncultured Clostridiaceae bacterium | reverse complement strand
AAGAACAAAAGTATGATAGTACTTTATGAGAGAAGAAATTCTAAATCAGAGTGGAACCGCGATAAATCGCCTCTGGCATTGTATGCCTGAGGTGTTTTTTATTTTTTAGTATCATATAGCTCCTGTCAATCTAATGGTTGGACCTGTAAAGGTCCGAATCGGCGATTTGACAACCGTTGCTTGGATCCTCCCATGGAAACCCCATCAAAGCGGTCCGGAAACCAAAACGAAAACAGTCTGCCTAAGGAGTATTGAAATGATTTATAACAACATATTGGAAACCATCGGAAAGACCCCGCTGATAAAACTCAGCTCACTGCAAAAGGAAGGCCGGGCAACGATCCTGGCCAAGCTGGAATCAAGAAATCCCGGCGGCTCTGTCAAGGACCGGCCTGCCCTGTATATGATACGGGATGCTGAAGAAAAAGGTATCCTGAAAAAAGGCGGCACCATCATTGAGCCGACCTCCGGCAACACAGGCATCGCCCTGGCAATGGCCGGAGCGGCCCTTGGCTATAAGGTGATCCTGGTAATGCCCGAAACCATGAGCATTGAGCGGCGAAAACTGATGAAAGCCTACGGCGCGGAATTCATCCTGACCCCCGGCCCCCTGGGCATGAAGGGATCCGTGGATAAGGCAGTCGAGCTGGCTGAATCAGAGGGCTACTTCATGCCTGACCAATTCAATAATCCGGCCAACGTCAAAGCCCATGTCCAAACCACTGCTGTCGAGATCCTTGAGGATACGGGCGGCAGAATCGATGGCTTTACCGCCGGTGTGGGAACCGCCGGAACCGTAACCGGAGTCGGCCGGGTCTTAAAAGCCAGGCTGCCCCACATTAAAATCTATGCGGCAGAACCGGAAAGCTCCCCCCTCTTGAACGGCGGATCAGCCTCCAGCCACAAGATCCAGGGGATCGGCGCCAACTTCATTCCCGGCAACTATGACAAAACCATTATCGACAAGGTCCTTGATATCAAGGATGCGGACGCCTTTAAGGCATCCCGGCAGATCGCCCTTGAGGAAGGCATCCTGGTGGGCATCTCCGCCGGAGCCAATCTCGCCGCTGCGATTTTGCTGGCCGATGAACTGGGCGAAGGCAAGGTCGTTGTCACTGTTCTTTGCGATACCGGCGAACGGTATCTGTCCACTGCCCTATTCGAGGAGGAATAACCATGAATTATTTTACTTATATGATTTCCCTGGCAAAAGTCGCCAGAGACCAGGATCCGGCTCATAAATCACTGCTCCAGTATATCCTCTATGCACCAGGTGTAAGGGCCTTGGCAGACCACTACCGGTCCCATAAGCTCTATCAGAAGGGCCACTTATTCCTGGCTGAACGAATCTCGGCCAAATCAAGACACCGCACCGGTATTGAGATCCACCCCGGCGCAGTCATTGGTAAGAACCCCTTCATCGATCATGGGATGGGCGTGGTCATCGGCGAAACCGCCATTATCGGCGATAACGTGACGATCTTCCATGGCTCCACCCTGGGCGGACTGGGCGGAGCGCCCGGCATCAAGCGTCATCCCACCGTGGGCAACAACGTCCTGATCGGTTCCGGCGCCAAAGTCCTTGGCAACATAACCATCGGCGACAATGCCAAGATTGGCGCCAATGCAGTAGTTCTCCATGATGTTCCGGCATACACCACCGCAGTCGGCATCCCCGCAGTGTTAAAAATCAAAAAGCCCCACCTGGTACCAGGTACTCATCATGAAGAAGGCTTGCACTACGTGATCTAAAGCTGATCATCCCCCTGTTCCATACATTCAAAAAGACTGGCTCATCCCAAATTCGTCGGGGGAGCCAGTCTTTTTAAATGATGTCTTATCTTGATATTCTCTTATCTTGATATTCTCTTATCTTCATGTTCTCTTATCTTCATGTTCTCTTATCTTCATGTTCTCTTATCTTGATCTGCCCAGGATCTTCAGTTTCCAAAATTCCTTACTCCGGTTATTCCTGGGCACTCCCATACCAACTATTTGTTGTTGCCATGATTTACCGGATGTGCCTTTGTCAGATCAAGGGGTATCCGGTTTTTTTATCCTAGAGCAATAAGTCTTCCACCAACACTGTCATCCTGCCGCCGCAGACCATCCCTTCCTCCTCGGCGGCAGCTCCGGACAGATCCACCAGAGCGGTGTAGTATCGGCCGGTCCCGGTATTTTCAGCGGCACCTGCCGCTAGTTCCGATTCGCTGCAGCCTCCGCCGATGCTGCCGGTGATCCGCCGGTCCCTCGTCACAGTCATGCATGCCCCGGCGCTTCTCGGAACGGAACCGGTGCTGCTTAAAATAGTCACGAGACTGCGCTGTTCCCCAGTCTTGGGCAAATTAAGGATAACGTCCACATCCAGGTCGGACCGGTTGATCCTTGGCTGATCCCGGAGATCCAGCCGCTTGCGCCAGATGAGCTCGGCAACGATGGAAATACCGATTTCTTCCGGCGTCTGAGCGCCGATTTTAAGCCCGATGGGAGAACACATTTCATCCAGCCGCAGAGCTTCGACCCCTTCTTGGAGGAGTTTGTTCTTAATGACGGCGACCCGCTTTTTTGAGCCGATCATTCCAAGGTACCTGGGTGGGTCTTTCTTGAATATTTCCCGCAGGCAGGCCAGATCATAGCGGTGGCCCCTGGTCACCAAGACGATATAATCTGAAGCGGTTATGGTGAGAGCCTTCAGGTAATTTTCAAAGCTGTCACAGACCACTTCATCCGCCATGGGGAACCTTGCCTGGTTGGCGAAGACGGGCCGGTCATCCACCAGGGTTATTTTAAAGCCGCATCTCGCCGCAAATTCAGCCAGGGGCACGGCTACATGGCCGCCTCCCAGAATGATCAGCCGTTCCGGGGGGAAAAAAGGCTCGGCAAAAAGATACCCGCCGCTTTCCGTGCCTCCCTTCAAGACCGGCCTGCCCGTCAGGTAGGACTCCCTGGCCAGGACCAGCCCTTCGTCCGTCTCAGTTTCAGAGAGGGCCGCCGGATCCACCAGCTGTTTTACCATTTCAGATGCCATCCCTGACCGGTTGAACCGTCGGATCAGCACCTGGGGGCGGTCGCCTTTGATCCCCTGGATCAGCTCCCTGTATAGTTCAAGATCACTCTTCATGCTTTTACCTCCCCTGGCCAAAAAAGCAGACCGGGTAAGTGCATTCCCGGCAGCCCAGGCAAAGTCCGCCCAGACCCAACCCGGCAATCTCCTCGACCTCAATTGGATCCTTGGCGAAAAACCTGGGCAAAAACACATCAAAGCTGGTTATTTTAGTATGCATACATGCCCCTGGCAGCCCCACCAGGACAGTATCACCAAGATAGGCGATGGTCAGCATATTCCCGGGCTGCATGGGCACACCGGCTGCCACCACCTTTGCCCCGTCCTCTTTAATGACCCCCGGCGTCAAATCATCGGGGTCCACCGACATCCCGCCGGTGAATAAGATGAGATCAGCAGCTTCCTCCAGAAAATGCCGTTTCGCCCGCCGGATCATTTCCATATCATCGGGGCACTTGATCACCCCTAACAGTGTTCCACCATAAGCATCGATTTTATCCCGGATGACGGATTCAAATTTATCCTTCACCCGCCCCTCGTAAATTTCCGTGCCCGTAATGATCAGCCCGCACCTTAACTTATGGAAGGGCTTGACCGTGATGACCGGAAATTCGGCTTTGGCAATCCCCACCGCTTCCTGGACATGGTCTTCCTTGGTGACCAGGGGGATGATCCGCAGGCCGGCGACTTTATCCCCCGGCTGGACCATAAAATGGTTCGGCACAGTGGCTACTGTGTAGTCTTTGACACCGTTGATTTTCTTTAAGGCTTCCCCGTTGATTTTGACCAGGCCGGTCAGCTTTGCGCTCAGTGAGATTTTACCCTCCGCAGGTGCGGAGCTTTGGAGGCTTTCATCACCGATCACTTCGGCCAATCTGATGGCCGCATCCTCTTCATGGACTTCATCCAGCTCCGGATCCCAAACAAAGATATGGTTTTTGCCCATATCCAAAAACACCGTGATATCCGCCTCGGTTATAACATGGCCCCGCTTGAACCGGACTCCCTTAAAGCCATCCTCGGTGATGGCCGTCATATCGTGGCACAGAACCCGTCCCACCGCATCTTTAATTTCGATCTTATCCATTTTCCTTTACTCCGTTCCCGTCCCCCAGGATCTTTTCAAAGCCAACCAAACGATCCTGGGCTCTTCTGTTCATAAGGTATATTATACTCTATTTTCCCGTTCCCACAAAACAGCTGCTCTTGATTCCCCCTTGATACTTGATTCGCCCTTGATTCTCTCTCTCATCTTTCTCATCTTTCTCATTTTTCTCATCATGCTCATCCTGCCCACCACTCTCAACCAGCCGTATATTTCATCGCCCTTTGCTGTTCAGCCATCGGGCATGTCAGCCGATTGGTTTTACAGTCTTTGGCACATAAACTGGAGGCCGCCCCCGCCCGTTGGTTCATGATCTGACGAGCCGGCAAAGAAAAGGTATTCCGTTTTCGGATGCAGCTGATAAAATGTCCTGACAGCCGCCGGTGGGGGCAGTTATTATAATGATTGTAGCCGGATTTTAAATAACTGGATCAGTCGCCGTTGTATGATCAAATCACACAGAAGTGGTCTCGTGGACCAACCAAGGATCCCCTTTTAAATCAATCTGTCTAACATCCGGAGGTGAAAATAATGGAATTGATTGACCGCTATGTTTATGATGTCACCAGGCGGCTGCCCTCTGCCCAGGCCCCCGCCGTCGAGACAAAACTGCGCGGCAGGATCGTGGATATGCTTTCCGCGGCCTCTTTATCAGGGCTCGATGAGACCGCAGCGATTGAGTCTGTCCTGAAAGAACTGGGACACCCTGCCCTGCTGGCCGACAGCTTTCGGGGTGTGGAGCGGCACCTGATCGGCCAAGTGAAGACCACCGCTCAAAACGGAAAGAAAGCAGCCTGAATGAAGGCAGTTGGGACAAGGCAGGAGACCAAGCTCCGGAGAGATGGCCTGCCAACATTTCCAGACTGCTTGTTTCCAGGCTGCTTGTTTCATTCGCAGCGGCCCTAAAAAAATAACAGCTTCGGCAAGGAAGCTGTCGATTGGTCGTTGGATGTGTGCCCGTTAGATCCGGCTTAAAGGTGTCTGTCAGTTATTTCCGGCTGAAAACCAGGGGCGGTCTTCTTACCGGAGGGTTCAGCTTCTTCCTGGAATAGCCCATGGTGAGGGCCGCCACCAAACTGAAGTGATCCGGTACGTTATGGGCCGCTTTAAACTCTGCCGTATTCAAGGTCCGGTCCGCCAGACCCACCCAGCAGACGCCGATATTCATGGAGTGGGCCAGGAGCATGATGTTGGCTGCCGCCAGGGTGCAGTCATACTTGTAGAAATGGGCATTGGTGTCTCCATAAATGGCAATGAGGTTTTTAGTCCGGTTAAAAATGGAAAACTTCTCATTTTCAAACCAGCCCCTGTACTTTTCCAAATAAGGCAGCTCCGGCAGAAGTTTTAAATTGGCTGCCTTGGTGATTTGGTTCAGCTCCTGGATCTCGGCTTCATCCCGGATTACTACAAAACCCCAGGGTTCCAGGGCCGAGGCTGTAGCTGCCATGGTGGCGGCTTCCAGCAAGAGGTCTACATCCTCATCTTTTAAATATTCGTCCGTGTAAAACCGGCCGCTCCGTCTTGTGAAAATCGCTTCTTTAACGTCCATGATAATCCTCCCTGATCCGTATTATATCCGCTTGCCTGATCCACTGATTATTCCCGTCAGACCTTCAGGTATTGGAAGGCCGCCGTCCTGATTTCTTCGATATATTCCTTTGTCCCCCGGATGTCCAAATAATTTTTCATGATGTAGTTTACCTTTAACGGAAAGGGGACCAGCTGCATGTATTTGGCATGGGAAAAGATTTGCTCCACGATATCCTCCCGGCTCAATAAGAACTCATAGAGGTCCAGTTCATTGAGCCCATTGGACACCACCGCCTGGAACGTGCTTTCCAGGTCCTCCCCTTCCAGCTTGGAGGAGTAGTCGTCCAACAGGTAGCGCATTGCGGTTTCGTCCCCGCCGATCATTTTTAGGAGGAGCAGCAGCGTCCGGTTGATCTTGGTGCTCCGGAAGGTCCGGACCGCATGCTTGGAGGCGGCTCCGTCCACCCAGATGATGCCCCGGTCCTTTACATTCTCCTCGGCCAGCTTGGTCAGCATTTGGACGATCCCATCGTCATAATTTGACCACTCCGCTGGGGTCCTGATCAATCGCTCCATTTCCCGGCGGATCTCTCCCGTGACCAGGCTGC
>CAZOTM010000124.1:0-6326 GCA_964582675.1 uncultured Clostridiaceae bacterium | reverse complement strand
TCCCGTGAACAAGTACTACAAGTGGATCATTCCCTATTTTGCCATGCTCTTTATCCTGCAGATCCTGTTTGTCTTCGGAGCCGTGGCCATGAATTACGGCCCATTCTAAAGGAGACGCTGTGAACGAGATAACTATGGAGATCGCAGGGATCAAGGATCAGGTGACAGCCAACCGGCGTCACCTGCATATGCATCCCGAATGCGGCTTTGATACGAAAGACACAGAGCGGTTTGTCAGGGAATTTCTTCAAGGGGAAAACATCGAAATCATCCCCTCCACCGTGGGGGTCATGGGGATGATCCGGGGAAATAACACTAAGGGGATCATCGCCCTGCGGGCCGATATGGACGCCCTAAACCTGGCGGAGGACAACCCAGTGGTCTACCAGTCGACAGTTCCCGGTCGGATGCATGCCTGCGGCCATGACGGGCACACCGCCATGCTCATGGGGGCAGCCCGGGTACTCAATGCCAACAAAGCCCAATTGAGCCACGACGTGCTCCTGATCTTTCAGCCTGCCGAGGAAGGGCCGGACTTGGGTGGGGCCAGGATCATGCTGAAGGATCTGGAAAATCTTGGAATGGCATCACAAATCCGGTATATTTACGCCCAGCACCTGACCACGGAATTTGAAACGGGGAATATTTCCTTGAAATACGGCAGCCTGATGGCTTCCACCGATGAATTTACCATTGAAATCATCGGCAGAGGCGGCCACGCCGGAATCCCGCAAAAAGCCGTGGACGCCATCTCCATCGCCGCCAAATTCATCACCGAGATCGAAAGCTTCATGTCCAGAAAACTGAACCCCTTTGATCCGGCTGTGTTCTCCATTGGGACCATCGCCGGTGGCTCAGCCAAAAACATCATTGCGGAAAAGTCGTTCTTAAGCGGCACCATCCGCTGCCAGTCGGAAACTAACCGGCAATATATCCTGGACCACGCCGACAAGATCCTCCAGGGGATCTGCGCCTACACGGGGGCTGACTATAAGCTGGACATTCTCCATGGGCTGCCGGTCCTCCTGGGGGATGATGGCGCAACGGATCAAGCAAAAACCATCGCAGTAGATATGCTGGGCAAAGACCATGTCATCCTGGCCAAAACTGCCAGCATGGGGGCTGAGGACTTTGCCTATTTTGCCCAGAAGATCCCCGCCGCCTTCATTTGGATCGGCGCCAGGAATGAAGACAAAGGCTATGTCCACATGATGCACAATCCTAAATTTGACTTTGACGAAGACGCCCTGCCCATCGGTGTGGAGTTGTTTGTCCGGTTTGCCCTGCAAAGCCAGCTCTAAAAACCCAAAGTGACGCAGGCTTTGCAGAGCGGGTCTGCCAGACTGCCGGGTGCGGCCAAGTATTGCCAGGCACAGCCTGAAAACAGCCAGGCACAGACAGACACAGCCGAAGTGGTAAACCAATCATTGAATATGCCCGCATCCTGGGTCTGGATGCGGGCATATTTTACCATCAGACCTTAATCTGGCCTGGTTCTTCGCCTGACGGAAGGCTGAGTGGCCTCCTTTCCCCCGCCGGAGAAGACTTGGAGATGAGTGGAGCCGATTGGCCCTGATTTCCTCGGATCGCCCATGATTTTGGCCCATTTTTATCAAACCAGTTGATTGTAAGGATAACAGTTTGGTAGACTGAGTTGACAGATAAGATCGATGGGTGGTTGCGGCTGGTTTCATTACTGGCTGGATAAGCGGCAGATTGGGGCATAGCCAATGCGGTGATCCTTGAACCAGCGGTCATGAGGAAGTTATGCAGAGTCAAATGAGTCATAGCGAATAATTCCACAGTCGGCAATTGGAAATGCGGGGGACTGGCAAAATGATAAGTGTTGAAATACCGGGATACGGCAGTGTGAAAATTGAAAATCTGGTCATGGACTATAATGGGACAATGGCGGTGGACGGTTATTTAGTCAATGGATTAAAACCCCTGATCGAAGACTTAGCCAAGGGAATCTCCATCTATGTCATAACCGCGGATACCTTTGGCCGGGTGGCGGAGGAGCTGGCCGATTTACCGGTGAAGGTGGCAAAGCTGAAGGGCCCTGACGAGGGGGCTGAAAAACTTCAGCTCATCAACAAGCTGGGAAGGGATGTAACAGCAGCCATCGGCAATGGCAATAACGATGGCTTGATGCTCAAAGGATCAGCCGTGGGAATCTGCATCATGGGGAAAGAAGGCTGTTCGAAACGGGCAATGGATGGTGCGGATATCGTGATGGGGGATATAACCAGCGCCCTCGAGCTTTTAAAAAATCCGAACCGACTTAAGGCGACTTTGCGATTTTGATCCATTCAAAGAGTTTGATATGAAACTAAAATGGCTGGCAGTCCTAGAAAACCCTTGGCCCGCCTGATCCGAAAAACAGCCCCGGCCTGAAGACGCTTCTTCCTGTGCTGGAGCTGTTTTTTTATGGCTGATTTATATTATCAGGCGGTTGGGTTTGATTTTAGACGGGGGGCTGCCTCCTCCCAGCGGTTCCATGGGGCAGCGTTGAAATTCCCTTTGACTGCCTCCAGTGAGGATTTCTCACAGTCAGGCCGATGGTTATGGACAATTCGAAACAAACGAGTCAGTCAGGGGTTGGGATGAAAATCATGGAAAAGCCAGCGGCGTTTCTACGGAGTTTGCCAGGTTAATAAAAATGATGTCAGGCAAGGCAAGACCATAAGTTTAAGCCACCCGTTTGAAAGGGCCTGCCAAAGGACCGATTAAATCCACCGGCGGCAGCCTGGGTATGGCAGTAAGCTGGGTTCGGGATTTACTGTTGATAAATGACAGTAAATCAGTATAATGTAAGTATAAACGGCATATGCCAAATATTAATGATAGGGCTATAGAAACAGGAGTGATTACATGCCACGACCGAGAAAATGGAAAAAAGTTTGCTGCCTGCCGGAAGCTGATCTGTTCGGTCCACTGACTGAAGGGGGCCAGCCAGTGCATTTTGTAACAATGACGGTGGAGGAATATGAGACGATCCGGCTGATCGATTTGGAGGGATTGACGCAGGAGGAATGTGCGGAAAGAATGGAGGTAGCCCGTGGGACCGTCCAGTTTATTTATAAGGAAGCCAGATTTAAAATCGCGGAAGCCATTGTGAATGGGTACAAACTGAAAATTGCCGGCGGCAGTTACAAGCTCTACAATGACGATGAGAAAATCAATGGGTGCCAAAGGTGCCAAAGATGCCGTAAAAAATGCTGCAATGAAATAGCTTTCGATGAAAAAATAGCCCGAGACAAAACTTCCCAAGACAAAACCTCCTTAGACAAAACCGACCCCAGGGACGAAAGCTGATTTCGGTCTGATACCTGGCAACCAATTAGACCGGATCGCTGGTGACAAGGGGCAATGGGAAAATTGGTGTTGGGTTGGAAATCTCCCATGGAGATCTGTGAAAGAGAGGGTTTGCCGTGTCCGGTCTTGAAACAATTTATTATCCCCAGGATGAGATGGCTACTCCTTTGCTGCCGGTAACCACCGGCTGTTCCTATAATAAGTGTGCTTTCTGTGCGATGTATAAAGGGATCAGCTATTCGGAAGTACCCTTTTCAGAGATCGAAACACAGCTGAGGCATTTTAATGTGAATACCGAAAAGGTATTTTTGACCGGAGCGGATCCCACTGCAATTGGCTTTCACAGGATGAAGCGCATATTGGAGATGATCGGGCATTATTTGCCTTATTGCGCCTGCGTGGCATCGTATGCCTCCATCCGGAATATTTCCCAATACACCGTGGAAGAACTGTCGATCCTTCATGACGCCGGGCTCCGCCTGCTGTACATCGGCTTTGAATCAGGCAGCGATGAAACTTTAACCTTAATGAAGAAGCCGCATCGGGTCAAGGATGCCATTGAACAAGCCCGCAAGCTGAATCAAGCCAGGCTGCCCTTTCATACAATCATCATGCTGGGAATTGCCGGGGCAGGCAAATCTTCCGAAAATGCCCTTGCCACCGCCGAGATGATCAATCAGTTTGTGACCAACCGGGTGATCACTATGAACCTGATGGTTTTTGGCGGGACCGAGCTGGAACGGATGTCTATCCGGGGTGAATTTATCCCGGCAACACGGAGGGAATTATTGTTGGAAATCAAAATATTGTTGGACCGTCTCCAGCCTGAAAAATCCCTGATTTTTGACACGACCCACCCGAGTAACTTGATCCATGTCAAAGGCACCCTGCCCCAGGATAAAAATCGGTTGCTGGAGAATATTGAACAATTTTTATAAAAGGAAAAGCAACGGGGCTAAATCATGGAAAGGCAGCTTCCCAGTCAGTGTTTGGAAAGTTTCAGACAAGCCAGCTTGATGGAAAGGGATTGAACCGCCCCTGACAATGAGCTGCTGCCCAGGGCAGCAAGGCCCAACGGCAACAATGCCCAAGGGCCATCCGGGGATAAAGCCGAAATCGAGCATCAGATAACCAGTTGCCAAGCTAACAATTTTAGGAGGATTTGTGATGACCTATTCACCAAAATTATCATCGGCATTCAATGACACCCATAACCGGAGCAGCCACATATCGCCCCAGTCGGGCATGTGTTCGTTCTGCACGGAAGAATGCGTCGGGACCTGCGAAATCGCTTTGGCGGCGGTATTAGGGGCCCAAACGGTGTATCCCACCAATACCGGGGCGAATCAGATCGCCTCGGAGAAGGACTACCCCGTGGACTTTTCGCATTTTAATATCAACGGCCGGGTGTTTGGCGCCAGCGGTGCCAAGTTAAACTATGAGGAGGCGAATATCTTTCACGTCAAACTGGGTCGGGAATTTGGCAGCTTCCATCCGGTTAAGATCGCCATGCCGATTATTTTGCCGGCGTTGATCAAATTAAACTGGCCGGACTATTTTGCGGGAGCCGCCATGGCAGGAGTCTCTTGTGTGATCGGTGAGGATGCCAAAAGCAAGGATCCCGAGCTCCGGATCGAAAATGGAAAAGTTGTCCATTTCCCGGCCTTGGGAAAGATGCTGGACGCTTTCCGCCAATATGACCGGGGCTATGGCCAGATCATTCTGCAGTGCAATGTGGAGGACGATCTGCTCCGTGTCCCGGAGTATGCCATTAAAGTCCATGGCGCGCAAGCCATCGAATTAAAATTCGGCCAGGGCGCCAAGGGAACCCAGCCGGTGAATCGCTTGAAAAATATGGAAGAGGCATTGAAAAAACAAGCCTTGGGAGCGTTGGTTCACCCGGATCCCACGGACCCGGAGGTCGTAAAAGCTTATGCAGAGGGGGTTTGTCCCAACTTTTATGCCTATGGCCGGCTGCCATTATGGGATGAGGACTACCTGATCCCCAGGATCGCCGAATTGCGAGCTTTGGGGGCGAAGAACATCTATCTGAAAATGGCGGGCTATGATCCGGCGGATCTCAAACGGGTCCTCCTGATTGCCAGTCAGGCCAAGGTGGATATGGTCACCTTTGATGGCGCCGGAGGCGGCAGCGGCTACAGCCCCTGTAAAATGATGAATGAGTGGGGCCTGCCCGCCCTCCTCCTGGAAGCGGCCATTTGTTCCATCGTGGAGGAACTGAAAGGGGAGGGCCATTGGATCCCCGCCATCACCATAGCCGGCGGGTTCAGTTCCGAGGACCAGGTGTTCAAAGCCCTGGCGTTTGGCAACGGCAGCGTCACAGCCATCGGAGTCGGCCGGGCGGCCATGGCCGCAGCCATGACCGGAAAGAAAATCGGCGGGATGATTCAAGATGGAAATGTGCCGAAAAATCTGCAGAAATATGGCAGCAGCGTGGCCGAAATATACGGTGACCTGGCAGACCTTAGGGCCCTTTATGGCAAACCAGCTAATGATTTTTCCCCGGGGGCCATCGGCGTTTTCTCCTATCTCAACAAGCTGGCCTTCGGAATCCGGCACTTTGCCGCTTTAAACCGCAAATTCGACATCGCCGATTGGGACCGCAGTGATCTGATTCCCTTGACCAGGGAAGCCAAAGAGCTTCTGTCCGGCAGATGGCTCGAATAAAGTCAGTCTTCGACCGTCTTAGCCGAACCCATCACTGAATCCTTCTTCCTAAAAATGACAAAGGCTGGGATCCTTTGCAAGGCCATAAAAAACCAGGCAGGCACTCATTGATGGGAGTGTCTGCCTGGTTTTTATTTGGATTTGAAACCAGGATATGATTTTCATTCTGGGGATGATTTGGGTGAAAGGCAGTGTTCAACCCATTTGGGGTGAGGCTGCGCTTAAAGGTCGACAACAGTTCCCGGATTCAGGATCCCATTGGGGTCGAAGGACTTTTTGATAGCCTGCATGATTTGGATCTCCCGGTCCGTGTACTGGAG
>CAZOTM010000123.1:0-6327 GCA_964582675.1 uncultured Clostridiaceae bacterium | reverse complement strand
TCTTTTCCCTCCAAAACGCAGCCAGGCTGGCACGGTTTAAATGGCGATGTCTCGGCAAAGATCGCCTTCGCCGCATTTTCCCATCAGTTGTCCAAAGGTATCCAGGATGTCCATTATGGTCTTTTCCGTGATGTGGTTTTTATCCTTGGCTGGATTATATTCCACAAAATCCACCGACCGGACCAATCCAGTGCTGAAGATGGCCTTCAAGAGCCGTTTGGTTTCGTCCGGGAACATGCCATCGGATACTGGGGTGCCTGTCCCGGGAACAAGGGTCATATCCAGGGAGTCAATGTCATAGCTTAAGTGGATGTTGCGGATGTTGCGCTTTTTCAACATTTCCAAAAGCTCCAGAATGATGATCCCCATTCCTTTCTCCTTGATCTCCGCCATATACCAGGCATTCAAGCCATACTTGTCAATGATGTCCACTTCACCGTCATCCACATCCCTTAAACCGATGAGGAAAGTGTTTCGCGGATTGATTTTGCGTTTTTTGAAGTATAGTTCCGTCAGGGCTGGATGGCCCACTCCGATGGAGGCACCCAACGGCATGCCGTGGATATTTCCCGACGGCGAGGTCGCTGCCGTGTTGATATCAGCGTGGGCATCGATCCAGATCACCGCCGTATCCGGTCCGTTGGCACTGCTGGCACCGGCCAGGGAACCCAGGCCGACGCAGTGGTCGCCGCCCAGTGTCAATGGCACCCGGCCGCTTCGAATGGAATGATCCACCCGATGGGCCAGCTCTTCATTGGTGGCAATGATCGGTCCCAAGTACTTCATCCTGGGATGGTCCTGATGTTTATCTTTCTCAGATACCTGACGGACGTATACCGCACCTGTATCTTGCACGGTATTGCCGTATTTCTCCAACAGGCCGATGAGATTTTTATCTATAATTGCGTCCGGACCCAGTTCGGCGCCTTTTCTATCACAACCGTAAAAAATGGGGACTTTGATTAAGTCAATCTTCATAGAGCACCTCCCTCATAGTAATTAATTATATAACATGCATAGATTAAAAACTACTTTAAAATAAGCTGAACAGCCCATCGGGAACTCGCAAAAAGCTAATAAAAATTCATATTCATTTTTTTATACATAATGAATAATTATGGAAAATTATACAGATGCCTGGTTGACTTTGCCCCATTCATGGGCTCAGCCGAGGATTCCATTATTAATAGGGAATGAATAATATGTAGGTTGGGGATCCCAGGTTTTTAGGGAAGCGTAAAATGGGTGGATAAGGCAGGAGTTTTGTATGAATACCCAAAAAACCAGCCGAAAATTATTTTTTAATTTGAAAAAAACCAGGAAATTAAATTAGTCAGTCATCAAGTTCGTCAGTCATTAAGTTCGTCAGTCATTTTATCAGGGCATTTGAACCATAAAAGTTGATCCTTGGGAGGGTTATGGGAAAACCAGGGGGGGGGATGGATCCGGCGCCAAAAGAGGAAGCACCTGAGGATCCATCACCATGGATGGGGCTCAGGCGCTTGTTGATCCTATTGAAGGGGGACGGGGTCAAATGAGTCTGCCGATGACCGGCTGCTTAATTTTCGGAATTTTTCCTTATGGTATGCAGCCTATTTCCGTCAGCTGATCGGAAACTATAATCATAGCCCATTTCATCAAAGAGGCCTTTCACATAGCTTCGGCGCAGTTCATGGAACTGTTCAGGGTCGGCTCCACCGGCAAGGATGTTTTCCAGATGGATGTCGGTGGTGTTTTCCCAGGTCAAAGCAGAGGGCCCCTGGCTGGTGATTTGATTGACATGGTCACAGGGCATCCCCTCGAGAATGCAGTTGTTGTGTGCCTTAAAGGCATCTTCAGGGGTGGCTGCCTCTCCCAAGGCTGAGCCCTCCGTTACGCCGGCCTGGTAAAAGGCATCCCTGGCCCGGGCAAAATCTTCTGGAGAGGCCAGGCGGGAAATGTACCAGGCCATCCGCGTTTCTGACCGGGATATCTTATCCTGGAGCCAGCCGTGGATATTGGTCAAGTCGATCTGGTCAGCGAGATCGGCAGCCCCCGTGTATTCGCCGAAGCGATCCACCGCCTCACGCCCAAGGGAAGCCCGGGCGGTTTCGTCTCCCTTGGATAGAACGTCTAACAGTCTTTGTTCCAATGATTCGCTTATTTTGATCTTGCGGAATAACCAATTGTGGATCGGTGCTAAAAATTTACTCATGCTTCGTCTCCTTTTCATCTAAACCCGTTTATTCTAACCTGGAATCAGTTGTTTAGTGTGTAACATATGAAACACCTTAACCATAAAATATAAATCAGTTATTAACAGGTGGTAAGCGGATTGTAAAAGTTTGACTGAAAAGGGGTACTTTGGGCTGGAGAGGATACAATAGGTATTATGACTGTCCCTACTGGAAGGAAGGCTTATGGAACACCTGAAACAACTTAAAGCGATCATTTTTGTGATCCTGGGGATCGTCCTGATGACCCTGGGGATCATTGGGATCTTTATTCCCATTCTGCCAGCAACCCCTTTTTTATTGGCAGCCTCCTGGTTCTTCATCCGAAGTTCCCGGAAGTTGAATCAGTGGCTATTAAACCACAGACTGTTCGGCAGGTATATCCTCAATTATTCAAGATACCGGGCAGTGGATCTCAAAAGCAAGCAGCTCGCCATCATTCTCTTGTGGGCTGGCATGCTCACATCCATGTCCCTGCTCGAAAGCGTGCCATTAAAAGTGATCCTTGCCCTCATTGGCCTGGCGGTCACTTATCATATCCTCTCCCTTAGGACATTGACCCCGGAACTCCAGGAATCCCTGGATGAACAGTTGAGAGCGGGGGAGGCTGAAGCGGAGAGCTGTTAGCGGTTTGGAAGAGCCTACAATCAGGGCTGTCTGGACAGGGGATCAAAGGGCAGGGAAGCAAAGATGTCTTTTTAGTGAATTTCTCCAGAGTGTACCATTGGTAACACTCCCCCCTGGATATATTCATTATAATCAAAGAGTAAACAATAAACGGAGGTAAAGTATGATTTCAAAAAACAGCACCATCGGAGATGTGGTAAAAGCGTACCCCAAAGCAGCGGAGCTTCTTATGGCCAAGGGAATGGGTTGTATCGGATGTCCGTCTTCACAGATCGAATCCATTGAGCAGGCAGCTGAGATCCATGGCTTCAATGCGGATGAACTGGTCAGGGAAATCAACAACAGTCTTGGATTCAGTGGTGACATGTTCTGTTATCAGTGTGAGCAGACCGTTGGCGGCAAAGCCTGTACCAAAGTCGGCGTCTGCGGTAAAAGCCCTGAAGTGGCAGCCTTGCAGGATCTTTTGGTGAACCAGGCCAAGGGCATCGGGTTTTACGCCAGCGCAGTTTTAGATTCCGGGAAAGAACTGGATGAATCCATCGGCCGATTTGCCTATGACATCATGTTCACGACCCTTACCAATGTCAATTTTGATCCGGAGACTCTGGTCGATTTGATCAATCAAGCGGAGGCAGTCAAGGTATCCTTAAAGGCGGAGGCCGGGATCAGCGGTCCGGTGGAGGCTGAATATGCAGTGCCACAGGATAAGGCAGCACAGCTGGAGGCTGCCAAGGCCTTCGGCGTCCTCGCCGGCAGAGACGAGCTGGGTGAGGATGTTATCTCCCTGCGAGAACTGGCGATCTACGGTTTGAAAGGCTATGCAGCTTACGGCCATCACGCCGCAGTTTTGGGCTTCAGGGACAGCGATGCGGAAAAAGAGTTCCTGAGCTACCTGGGAGCGACTTTAAATAAAACCCTGACGGTCAATGACTATGTAGCCATGGATCTGGCCATCGGCAAGTCCAATCTGCGGGTAATGGAACTCCTGGATGCAGCCAACACCGGCAGCTACGGGACCCCAGAGCCTACCAAGGTCAATATCAACAAGAAAAAAGGACCGTTTATCGTCGTTTCCGGCCATGATTTGAAGGATCTGGCCATGCTTCTGGAGCAGACGGAAGGCAAAGGCATCAACATTTATACCCATGGGGAGATGCTGCCCTGCCATGGTTATCCGGGGCTGAAAAAGTACAGCCATCTGGTGGGCAATTATGGCGGAGCCTGGCAGGACCAGCAAAAGGAATTCAATGACCTGCCCGGTGCCATCCTGATGACCACCAACTGCATCCAAATCCCCAGAGCCAGCTACGAGGACAGGATGTTCACTTCCGGGGTTGTGGAAATGCCCGGCAGCCACCATATTGCTGCGGACAGCAACGGATATAAGGACTTTACCCCGGTTATTGAAAAAGCCCTGGCTTTGCCTGGCTTCCCGGAAGATGAACCGGTCAAAGAGATCCTGGTCGGATTCGGTCATGGTGCTACCTTGTCCCATGCCGGAGCCATTGTGGAAGCAGTCAAATCCGGGCAGATCAAGCACTTCTTCCTGATCGGCGGCTGTGACGGAGCAAAATCAGGCAGAAATTACTACACTGATTTTGCCACCATGACCCCTCAGGATTCTGTGATATTGACCCTCGCCTGCGGAAAGTTCCGGTTCAACAAGCTTGATTTCGGAACAGTTGCCGGACTGCCCAGATTATTGGACTGCGGTCAGTGCAATGATGCCTACTCAGCCATCAAGATCGCCTCAGCCCTGGCCGATGCGTTCCAGTGCGGGATCAATGATCTGCCCTTGTCCATCATCCTGTCCTGGTATGAGCAGAAAGCCGTCGTCATCCTGCTCACTCTGCTTTCCCTGGGCGTGAAGAATATGAAGCTGGGCCCATCCCTGCCGGCCTTCGTTTCCCCCAACGTCTTAAATGTGTTGGTGGAGAACTTCAATCTCGCACCCATATCCAATCCGGAAGCGGATCTGAACGAAATTCTTGACAAGAAGAATTAATTTTCTATAATAAAACAGACGCTTCCTACAACGGCTGAAGGCAAAACCGGCCGGGACTAACCGGGGATCGTCTGGCGACAGTCAAGACCGTAAATTCAGTAAGAACAATAAAGACAGTTAAGACAGTTAAGACCTAAAAACAGGGCGTAATGCCCTGTTTTTAGGTTACATGTGAAAGGGAGTGGATAAGACATGGGCAATTATGGTGGGAATCTTCAAAAAATTTACGATGGAGTTCGAAAATTTGCCATCACTCCGCATATCCCCGGAGGGTTTATATCAGCTGACCAGTTGATAAAAATCGCCGAGGTGGCGAAAAAGTACAATGGTATCCTGAAATTGACCACGGGGCAGCGGATCATGATCACCAATTTAGATGAGGTGGATCTGCCCGGGATTTGGGATGAATTGGCAATGGAGCCGGCAGTAAAGAGCAATTATTCCGTCAAGACCATCGAGATCTGTCCGGCCGGCTTTTGTAAACGGCACAAATATAACACCATGCCCCTGGGCAATGTGCTGCTCAAGGAATACCATGGCAAGGATATGCCCAATCGGACGAAAATCGGCGTGGCCGGTTGCCGAAACGCCTGCGGCTCGGTCAATGTCCGGGATGTGGGGCTGATCGCCGATGTTGATGGATTCACTGTGGTGGCCGGCGGGTCCGGCGGGTTCAATCCCAGACTGGCGGACCGGATCGGCGAAGGGCTTTCTCCGGAAGCGGCCATGGACCTCCTGCGCAAAACCCTGGAATACTACAGAAAGGAAGGGGAATTCGGCGAGAAAATGAGCGACTTCATTGAGCGGATCGGCCTGGAGGTTTTTAAAGCCGGAGTGCTCCGGTTTGATCTGGCGGACAGCCTGCCGGCAAAATCATGAGGTTGAGACATAAACCCTGGGCCCTGCCGGAGATGCGGCAGGATCCCAAATTCTATGAAAATCCCTGGGATTTGAGAGGCAGATGGGGGGAAGTCTTCAATAACTCCAACCCCATCGATCTGGAGATCGGCTGCGGTAAGGGGGACTTTCTATGTGAACGGGCCAAACGGGAGCCTGGCCGGAACATCATCGCCATTGACTTAAAAAATGAAGTATTGGTTTACGCCCTGCGCAAGGTTAATGCAGAAGGCCTTGAAAATGTCCGAATCATTTCCATGCTGGCCGAGGAAATCGACAAAGTGTTTGCTCCCGGGGAAATCGATACAATTTTCATCAATTTTGCCAACCCCTGGCCAAAGGCCTCCCATAATAAACGACGGCTGACCCATCCTCGGTTCCTCCGGAAATATCGGGAGTTTACCAAACCGGATTCCAAAATCGAGTTTAAAACCGATGACGAAGGCCTTTACACAGACTCTCTGGCCTATTTTCCGGAAGCCGGCTATGAGATCACATTTCATACGGATGACCTCCAGGTGGATCACCCGGAGAATATCGAAACGGAATATGAAGCTAAATTCCGAACCTTTGACATGCCCATCT
>CAZOTM010000122.1:0-6396 GCA_964582675.1 uncultured Clostridiaceae bacterium | reverse complement strand
TTTTTTCCAGCTATTTTGCCATGGCGCAAATGAATTCCCGATATTCCAGGAGCTCCTCAATGGTTTTGACCCGGAACAGATAGTAATAATTGCCCATGATCCGAGCAAAAATGGCCTCGATGGTTCCGTGGGACATTAGGGCCGGACCGAGTTTGGCGATGATTTCATCATGGCTGTGCAGCCTTGGGGTTGGGCGGTCCTTGATCCCCACATAGCAGCTATAATACAACTTATCAGTTCTCATTGACTTTTGATGTCCAGCCACGATTTCAGCATAATCGTTGAACAGATCCACATCGGCAGAGTGATTGAACATATCCAGGGATTTGCCCCCCGGCGGACGGATGTTAATTTCCAATGCCACCAGCTCCCCGGACTGTCTTCTGAAAAACTCCAGGTGGAAGAAACGCTCCCTTAGATTAAAGGCCTGGATGGACTTCTCTCCGTATCGCTTGGTGTCCTCGGGGATTTCCCGGGCTGTATAGTAGGTGTTGTCCGTATCAAGATTCATGATATCCATGGGAGGGTCGATGTATACCAGGCTGTTTTCAAAAATGATGTCCCCGTTGATATCCACCAGGCCGTCATAGGTTTCGATGTCCCCGACGATGAATTCTTCAATGATATAGTCGATGGGGGGCTTGGTCCGAAGATACCTTTCAACGTCATCCTCATGTTTGATTTTGTAGGTATGGGCGGCGCCGACTCCGCTGTCCGGTTTGGCCACCACCGGAAAGCCCAGCTCTTTGATGAGGGCCCTGGTTTCTTCTTCCGTATGGGGTACTCCGCCCCGAATGACTGGCACCCCGGCCTTGGTAAAAATCTCCTTCATGCAGGATTTCTTTTTCACAAAATCCATGTCCTCAGTGTGGAAGCCAAAGACATTGAAATCCGTCCGCAGCTTGGCATCCAGCATCAGCCAATGCTCATTGTGGGACTCGATCCGGTCGATCTTGCCATATTTGTGGGTCAAAAACCCGACCGCTTTCATGACATCGTCATAGTTCTCCAGATCATCCACCTTGTAGTACATGGTGAGGCTGTCCTTCAGATCTTGATCAATCAGATCATAGTCTTCCGACCCAATCCCCAGGACGTTGATCCCCTGATTTTTCAATGCGATGGCAAAATACTTGTAATTCCTGGGGAAAGAAGGCGAAATCATAATATAATTCATACCCGGCAGCTCCTTCAATGGATTTGTTATAAACATTCATATTATGTTATATTTTACCATTTATTTCGAAAAAAAGTAGCTTAAACAACAGTTCTCCATCAAATACGGATACTTCTCAGGAGTTTGATTTCCTCAGCATACCCGGAAAGCTCGTTGGGCGTCTCCAGGAAAAAGGGTTTATCCCGCAGGGAGGGATGGTTGATGATTCGACGGAAGGCTTCCAGGCCAATATTCCCCGCGCCGATTTTTTCATGGCGGTCCTTGTGGCTGCTCAAGGGGTTTTTTGAATCATTGATGTGGATGGCATGCAGCTTATCCAGTCCGATGATCCGGTCAAAGTCCTCCAGCATCCCTTCCAGGTTGTTGACGATGTCATAGCCGGCGTCATGGACATGGCAGGTGTCCAAACAGACCCCCAGGGCCTCCTGGTGTTCCACCCGGTGAATGATCATGGCCAGCTCCTCGAAGCTCCGGCCGATCTCTGAGCCTTTCCCGGCCATGGTCTCCAGGAGGACTTTCGTCTGCAGCGGCCGGTCCAGGGCCCGGTTGAGGGCTTCCACGATCCAGTCGATGCCCGCCGCAACTCCCTGCCCCACATGGGAGCCGGGATGGAAGTTATAGAGGTTTCCCGGGGTCAGCTCCATCCGGTCCAGATCCTCCAGAAGGACCATCCGGGCAAACTCCCGGACCTTCTCATCGGCGGAGGCCGGGTTCAGCGTATAAGGGGCATGGGCCAGGATCGGACCCAGTTCCCGCTGCTGCTTCATGGCCATGTACATTTCCATATCTTTGGAATCAAGCTTTTTGACGCTGCTGCCCCGGGGATTCCGGGAAAAGTACTGAAAGGTATTGGCATCGATGGCGTCCATGTCCTTCAGCATTTTCATGAAGCCTCCGGAGGAGGACAAATGGGATCCCAGCATGAAGCCCGGATCCGTCTTGCTGAACTTCAGTGAACTTCCCATTGAGGACTCCGGCTGGTCTCCCCCGGGGGTGGTTCCGGCCTCTTTCCGGGGGGACTTGCCGGTCTGGGCAGCTTTATTTTTGTCAGGTCCGGATGTCCGTTCCTTCAATTCTGTATCTTTCTTTGCAGGGCTCATTGGTTTCTCCTTCTGGGTTTGGTTTTATTCCAAAGTGTTTTCGTCTTCTTAACATTATAAGCCATGGACAGGAATAAGGCACCGAAATGTTTCGATGCCTTATTCCTTACTCAAAATGTTGCGATGCCTTATTCTTGCCTTTTTCCTGTCATCTACAGCCGGATCTTACAGCTTTCCACAAATTCCTTGGTCGATTGATTGCTGCTGACAACTGGTCTGGCACATGGGGAATCCCATTTACTCCCCTGAGCTTTCTGTCTATTCCATTTCCCTGCCATATTTCAGGGCATAAAGGACCTTCTCCGGGGTAAAGGGCAGCCTGGTCAGCTGGACTCCGGTGGCATTCTGGATGGCATGGCTGATGGCCGGAG
This sequence comes from uncultured Clostridiaceae bacterium, assembly GCA_964582675.1. Classification (GTDB taxonomy): domain Bacteria; phylum Bacillota; class Clostridia; order Clostridiales; family Clostridiaceae; genus JG1575. The sequence continues at coordinate 3,748 of CAZOTM010000122.1, read as the reverse complement.
ACGGGGTGTTATTGACGACCTCGCCCACGGACTTGGCACCGAAGGGACCGGTGGGTTCATGGCTTTCTTCAAAAGCCACCCTGACGATGCCTGCATCCAGCCTGGTGGGGATCTTGTAGGTCATGAAGCTGTTGGTCTCCATCTTGCCCTTGGCGGTGTAGCGGACATCCTCAAACAAAGCCATGCCAATGCTTTGAACGATGCCGCCCTCCACCTGGACTCTGGCCAGGAGGGGGTTGATGACGGTGCCGCAGTCGACTGCCGCCACATACTGGACCATGTCCACCTTGCCGGTGGCCTTATCGATCTCGATTTCTGCAAACCCTGCCACATAGGGCGGCGGGGATATGGGGGAACCATAGTTGCCGGTGCCCTCCAGAATGGCCGCCTCCAAGCCGTGGGTGGTGATATCGCCCAAAGACCGTAAATTGATGGATTTGTCCTCAAAGCGGAAGGTCTCCCCGTCAAAATCCACCCGGTCAGGCTCTGTATGCAATTGGCGGGCGGCATACTCGATGAGCTTGCGTTTCAGGTCTTCACTGGCCCGAACCACGGCCATGCCGGTGACATAAGTGGTGGAAGAGGCATAGGAACCCGGATCAAAGGGTGAGATGTCCGTATCGGCGGCATTGACCGTGATCTTACTCATGTCGCAGTCCAATATTTCCGCTGCCATCTGGGCCAGGATCGTATCGGAACCGGTGCCCATGTCCGTGGAGCCTATGAACAGGGTGTAGTTGCCGTCGTCGTTGAACCGGACCACCGCATTGGCGGTATCCACCTTGGCGATGCCGGATCCCTGCATGGTAACAGCCATGCCCAGGGCACGGATTTTGTCCCCCAGATCGATCCGCTTGGCCTTCTCATCCCAGCCGATCATCGCTTTGCCGGTCCGGATACAGTCATGGAGCTTGGAGCTGCCCAGGGGATGACTGTGGTAGTAGATGGAGGTGGCGCCTTCTTCGATGAGGTTTTTCAGCCGGATCTCGGCAGCGTCCCAGCCCATCTTTGCTGCCAGAAGGTTCAAGACGGATTCCTGGGCCCAGGTGGTCTGGGTGGCGCCGTAGCCGCGGAGGGCCCCGCCGGGCATTTTATTCGTATAGACGATGTGGCCGCCGAAACGTGCCCCTTCCAATTTGCCGTACATGGGGAGGCACTTTTCACTCCCGGCGGTAAATGTGGTAAAGGCATGGTAGCCATGTGCTCCGGCATCCGATAAGCCTTCGAAATCAACCGCTTTGATGATGCCGTCCTTGGTGGCTCCCATGCGGACCTTGAATTTCATGGCGTGGCGGGAGTTGGAGGAGTTGAAAGTCTCATGGCGGTCATATTTCAGGTAGGCCGGCTTACCGGTCTCCAAAGCGACAAAGGAGGAGTAGACTTCCGTGCAGCCGGTCTGCTTGGCACCGAAGCCTCCGCCGATGCGGGGCTTGATGACCCTGACCCGGGAGCCGGGGATGCCCAGCATCGCTGCGATCTGACGCTTGACATGGAAGGGCACCTGGGTGGAAGACACACAGACCAGCCGGTTCATGTGGTCCAAATAGCTGAAGGAACGGAAGGTTTCCATCATGGCCTGGGCCTGAGCCTGGGAATAATAGGTGCCTTCCACCACCACGTCGCATTCCTTGAGGACCTCATTCACGTCCCGGCCGATGCTGTGCTCGTAGGAAGCGCATAGATTCCGCTTGGGGTCGCCCCCCATGGGGAAGTTATATTTCAGATCGGACTCCGGATGGATGACGGATGGGTGGTCCAGTGCCGTTTCCATGTCGATAACCGGCTCTAATACATTATAGGTGACCTTGATGAGTTTCAGGGCAGCATTGGCCGTCCGTTCATCCCTGGCGGCAACCATGGCCACCTCGTCCCCCATATAGCGCACCAGCTTGTCAAACATGACCTTGTCATAGGGCGAGGCTTCCGGATAAGTCTGGCCGGCCAGGGTATAGCGGATCTGGGGGGTGTTTTTATAGGTCCAGACTCCGGCCACCCCGTCCAAGGCCTCGGCGGCGGAGGTGTCGATCTCCAGGATCTCCGCAAAGGCATGGGGGCTCCGAAGGAGCTTGATGATCAACGCATTATCCGGTACCAGATCGTCTGTATAAACCGGCTTACCGGTGGTGATGGCTATGGCATCCGTCTTGGCGATGCCTTTTCCTACGTATTTCATCTATTCCACCTCCAGATATTTTTTAACTGCCCGCAGCTGTCCCTGGTATCCGGTGCAGCGGCAGAGATTCCCCTTGAGGTATTCGTTGATGGCTTCATCGCTGGGATCCGTCAGTTCCTTTTTCAAGGCGATCACCGTCATGATCAGACCTGGACTGCAATAGCCGCACTGATCGGCGCCTTCGTTGGCGATGAGTTCAGCCACCACTTTCGCTTCTGCTTCCAGTCCGTCGATGGTGGTCAATTCGGCCCCCTCAGCCCGGAAGGCCGGGATGGAGCAGGACAGCATGGGTTTGCCGTTGAACCAGATCGTACAAAGTCCGCAATTGGTGGTATCACAGCCCTGTCTGACGCTGAAATCGGCCTTTTTCAATACATCCGCTAAGTTTTCATCGGGCAGCGCTTCCAATTTGACCGCCTTGCCGTTGACCGTTGTGTTTATAACCATGACTTCACCTCATTTATGCATCGTTTCACCAGTACCGGGGCAATGGCCTTGCGATACTCCGCCGACGCCGCTCCATTTTGTGAATATTCCACTTCTCCGGCGGCGATGGCCCCGGCTTTTTCCGCATTTTCCTCGCTCCAGCCGCTGGCGGTCAAAAACTTTCCCGCCTCCGGGCAGACCACCGCTTTGCCGGTTCGGGCGCCGATCAAAATTTTCCATTCGTTAGCCTGAAAGGATGCTGCCGCATTCAGAACCGGAAAATCGCTGGCCGAATTGCGCATGGCCTGATAGCTCACCAGGATATCCGATTTGGGGATGAACACCCTGGTCAGGATGTCCCGCCCCGGCTTGGCATTGAGATAGTCCGCCAGGGTCATCCGGCCCCCCTTGAAGAGTTCGATCTCGCTGTTTAAGGCCAGGAGGACTGGAATTGAATCAGAGAAGCCATACCTGGAGGCCACGGATGCGCCAATGGTCACGCTGTTTCTGAACTGGACGCCCAGGACCTGGGACAAAGCCGTCCCGATGACTCCATGGCTGATGCCCCTGGTCAAGTCATCCGTCTCCATATCCCGGTAGGTCGTGTAGGCTCCCATTTCAATTTCTTTACCGGTATCTTTAATGTATCTCAAGTTCAGCTTGGACAAATCGATGGCTGTGTCAAAATTGGCATTGCCGATCCTGAGAAAATTGGTCCCCCCCAGCAGTACGTTTCTCAGATTTCCGGAATAAAGCTCATAGGCTTCGCCCAAGGAATCAGGCTGGGCTGCATTTTTAAAATTAAGCATATTTCCCCTCCATAGTTACAGTTTTCCAACGAACTGTTTTTCAGCTTAATTATACCAGTTTCGTGGATGAAATAATAACGCTGCCCGCCTTAATCCGCTTCTCTAAAAAATAAACCACCGCCAAAATCAGTGATGGATGCCGCGCTTGGCTGGTATTAAATATCCGATCCCCGCCATCCAAAGTTTTGGATGGCGGGGACCTGTCTGCCTTATTTTCGATTCAGCGGTTATTTTAATCACCCTGGGCAAAACTTTTTTTATCTGCCGGAGCTCATCTGCGGATGGGCTCTTCCGCCTTCAGCGCCTGCCTGGCGTCTGCCACGTATTCATGGGCCAATTC